>CAMLDG010000063.1 GCA_946478655.1 uncultured Nitrosotalea sp. | reverse complement strand
GTTAATGCCGTCTCCTACCATGACCACATTTGCAAACTTTTGTTTTTGTTTCTGTACAGCTACTACTTTTTGTTCAGGCAATAGATTAGATTCAAAGTTTATTATGCCAGCTTGTTGTGCAATATTTTTTGCATTGTCTAAACTATCCCCTGTTAACATTATCACCTGTTGAACTCCGAGTTCTTTGAGATGTTTTATCATTAGATTGACATTAGGACGTATTTTGTCTTCAAATATTATCACGCCCATAGGTTTGCCGTCCACTCCTACAAATGCTAACATTTTTCCTTCTGTATTGACCTGCTTTTTTACATCCTGAATATATTTATCAAATCCTGAATCAGTAAAATTTTCAAAAACACTCTCAGAGCCTATTTCAACATGTTCCCCTTCTATGTCACCGCGTATTCCTATTCCTGATAATTCATGAAAATTTGTTGGAATTGATAATTTTCCAAACGTCTCTTGTCCTTTTTTTACTAGTACACTAGCTGTGGGGTGTGAAGATAACTGTTCTAAACTTGCCGCCTTGTATAAGAGATCATCATAATTTGTATTGTTTGTAGGTATGATTTTTTCTATCGCAGGAATTCCAAACGTGATGGTTCCTGTTTTGTCAAAAACCACTACCTGAGTTTTTCCAATTTGTTCTATTGCTGCCCCGGTTTTAATTATTATGTTAGATTTTGCTGCTTTATTTATTCCACTTATGATTGCAACCGGCGTTGCAAATATCAATGGGCATGGAGTTGCAACAACAAGCACAGCAAGAACAGTCTCTGCATTATTTGTCAATAGCCACCCAAACAGGCTTATGCAAATTGTTATTGGAGTAAATAATATTGCATAACGGTCTGCAAGTCTTTGAATTGGGGCCTTTTCCTGTTGAGCCTTTCTTACAAGTTGTACTATTTTTGAATATTGACTTTCACCGCTAATTTTATCTGCACTCATCTCAAATGCATTTCCTATGTTTATAGTTCCACTGAATACTGGTTCGCCAATTTTTTTTATTTTAGCTAGCGGTTCTCCAGTAAGAGATGATTCATCTATCTCTGCTTGCTCACGAGTTATTTTACCATCTACTGGTATGAGATCTCCTGGTCGTACCAATAGTAGATCTCCTACTCTAACATCTGCTACATTGATTTCTTCTAAATCTTGGTCTTTTTTTCTATGTGCAAATCTAGGTGAACGTTCAAGAAGAATGTCTAGTGACGATGATGCTTTTTTAAATGCATGATCCTCTAAAGCTTTACCGCCTGACTGCATGAGGACAATTATCAAACCTGGAAATGCATCATTCATCAATATTGCCACAACTATAGCTAAAAGTGCTACAATATCTGACGCAAAACGACGATTAAGCATATCTCGTATAGTGTACCAGATAATTGGTGCCCCTCCAATAACTAATGTTACAAACCAAATCCATTGGCCTAACTCCTGTTGATTTGGAATCCCATGAGCTATGGCTCCTAGTAGTAAACCAATAATGGCAAGAATTGGTATTGGATAATTTTTTACAAATGATATAATTCTGATTGGTTTATGGATGTTATTGTTATTTATCATTAGTTAATTTATTTTTTCAGCAATTTATAACAACATGTTCGGTATCAGGCATGGTGCCTGATGAAAAACCATTTTTGATAATTATCAACGAGTCTTTAATATACTAGGTTTAAATCCTAATTGATAAAAATTTGCCAAATGAATTTCTTTTTCAGGATCTATATTTTAAAAATAATAAACGAATAATCAAATCTGCTGTTGTTCCACTTTCATGTTATGTGTGCAAAAAAGAACTAAATGGAATTTCATTGACTGCAAAAGAAATCAATCAAAAAACAGTCTTTCTTTGTTCGCATCATTATAAGGCAAAACCTTATGAAATTTCTTTTGGGAAGAAATGAATATGCCTACACAATCTGAGGTAAAATAAAAAACTCATTATCATATTTGATAATCAAGTTTTCTCTTTAATTATTGATGAGGAGTATTACACTATATGTCAAATACTGCAGAAACAATCTATGATGGTTTCCTTTCAAATGTTGAAAAAGCATTGGGAAAAATAGACATGGAACTTGGTTTACAGGTAATGCTTTTTGAACGAAAGATGCCTGATGCATACCCTATGGTAGAATTAGAGATCCATTACAAAGATGACGTTGATACTGATTCAAAAGTATCATACGTGAGGAATAGGTATGGATTTCTGGTTGCAGGCCATGATAAACATGAAGTTCTTGCTAGGGGAAACATGAACATAGATATGATTCAAGAGATTGCACAGGACCCACAGATTGAAAAATTAACAGGCTCTGCTTCTGTAGCATCATATTAAAACAAAACAATGGTTCACTAACATGTGGGCAAAATGAGAAGAAAATGCTACATAATCAAATCTGATGGCAGATCTGTCCCATTTAATTTTGGTAAAGATACTTGATTCATATCAATTATCCAAACAAGTGCAAATTCCTGTACACCGCATACTACAAAACCTTGCAAAACGGATCATCATAAATAAATCATGACTACACCTATTTGATTTTGTACACAGTACTTGTATGCACTGCACGGCAATGCAGTCCCACTCGTTATATCAAATTAAAAAAAACACCATATATGCAAGTATTACTACACGGCAAACCCGTACAAGAAGAAACAACCAAAGATGTCCTGCTTGAAATCATGGCAGACAAGTACTCTCGTGCAATCCTGGAATCCACCATGGATGTATCAAAATCTGCTCTTGAACTGAGTATTGATTGCGGCATACCGATCAGCACTGCATACAGAAGAGTGCAGCAGTTGCATACTCACAAGCTACTTGGAATATCTGGTTCAATCAATGATGATGGTAAAAAATACTTTTTGTACAAATCCAAGATCAAGTCTATTGTTACCTGTTTTAACAATGGTACACTAGATATTGAAATAGTTCCTAATTCAACTATTCAGAATTAGGAATTATCCAAATTTTTATCATGCTCACCAACATTGAGAATCATAAAGGCGTTTTAAATTCATGAACGAGAATAAATTGTGATGATGAAACATATGCTCTATACCGCACCTGTGATAACATTAGGTCCTGAAGATAGTATTAATGATGCATTATTTATGATGAAAAAAAATGACATAAAACGAATTGTCGTTGTTAATAATGATATCCCGGTTGGTATGGTAACTGAGCGTGATATAGGAAGATTTCTCCAAAATGACAAGACCTCAAGAATGTTGAACCAAATCCATCTCAATGAAATAATGAGTAGGAATATTTTTACAATATCAAAAGATCAGGATGAGCTTCTTGTACAGTGTGCAATACGTATGGATGCATTCCAGATTGGTTCTATTGTCATTGTAGATAATGAAAAGCTAGTGGGAATTGTTACAAAATCCGATCTAACAAAAAACTTTGCCAATTCATTTGCAGGTGCTTTCAAAGTCAAAGACTATATGAATACCAAAATGATAACTTGTCGCAAATCTGATTCGTTGTTATTTGCTCTTACAATGCTTAATAAAAATAAGATTGCAAGACTTGTTGTCACTGATAATAATGGAAGACCTATTGGAATAATAAGTTATGATACTTTTTTGAGAAATAGTAGATATTTCAAACTTGAACAGCAAAATACTAGGGACTATCTCTTGCCAAAAGATTCTGCAAAAGAGTTACTAGTAAGTGATCTAGTTGGAAATGAACTTCTCACGGTAGAGTCTAATGATGATCTTGCCAAGGCTGCAAGATTGATGGTTGAATACAACATAAGCGGTATTCCAATAGTAGATGAAAATGGAAACTTGGAAGGAGTAATCAGTGCTACTGATGTTATACGTGCATATCATGAAGTAAAAGTTCATGCCATATTGCAAAAAAACGATCCTCATTTTACATGAGGCAGACACATGAGCAAATGTTTTTCTCATATTATATGTAGAAAATTATGATTGTCATAGTTGATAATCCGATTATTTGTTTTTAAGTACGAAATATAAGTAAACTGTATGACTGAATTGATTCAGAATATAATGAAACACCAGGTAATTACGGTGGATTCTACAGTTACAATAAAAGATGCTGCAAAGATAATGACTGATGCAGGTGTTGGTTGTGTTGTTGTTATGGACCAAAACATAGCAGTTGGAATATTGACTGAACGAGATTTTGTAAGAAAAATAGCGGCACACGAAAAACCACTTTCCACCCCTGTGAAAGAAGTGATGTCCTCACCCCTTATTGTAATTAATCCGGATGAATCAGTGTGGGAATTGGCCGAAATTATGAAATTGAGAAGAATTCACAAGGTGCCTGTAGTGCGCGAAAATAGATTGGTTGGAATTGTAACTACAACTGACCTTACTAGACTATGCAGCGCTGGATCTGACTCTGAAATGCGAAGAGTTGCTGATCAAATTCTCTTACGTATAAAATCTTAATCATTTTTTCTTCTATTGAAATTTTATGGATTTATATTATTTTTTGACCACAACTATGCTATTTTCGTAGTCTGTAGAATACATAGATGAGAATAAACGGTATTGTTCCA
>CAMLDG010000062.1 GCA_946478655.1 uncultured Nitrosotalea sp. | reverse complement strand
AAGAATTGCGATCAACGCATATTCTTTATGAGTACTCATCTTATTTGCGATTAAGCAGAATGGATATTTATGTATATTTAAAAAAGACTCTGGTAACTGGGAATTCTGTCCCCAGAAGGTACCAGCATCTTAAAAAATGAAAAAGTAGAGCGTCCTAGTATTTTGGCATAAATCTTAGTCCAGTCTTTGCTGACACTGCAATTATTGATATTATTGCAATTGCAAGTACTAGAGCTGCGATTGGGCCAAACTCTGGAACTATCTGTGTACCGATTATCTCTATTTCTTCAGTTCCGTCTGTAAATGGAATTGATAGAGTTCTATCGGTTGTTGTAGTGCTAGTCTCTTGGAAATCAGCTTCCTGACCGTCTACTAGTACATAGTATTTGTCGTCTTGACCAGTTGATGGCAGTGTTGCATTAATCAGTGCTCTTGGGAGTGTTATTGTTAATACTCCATCTCCAGTAGTCTGTATTGACACAATAAGTGATTTTGACTGGATATCAGCCTTTATGCCAAGGACTTTGCCATTGGTTATGCTGTATTTTACAGAAAGGTCTGTACCGTCAACTTTTATGGTGTTTCCTCCTTGACCGCCGCTAGATCCAGAGAATTGGAAGGTTGTTTGAGCTGTTCTGGCTGCACTACCAAATTGTACTTTTACGGTGTATGCTCCAGCTTCTTGCCAGAGAACACCTGTAGCAGTTATGGATGTTGAAAAGGTTCTGTCAGATCCTAGATCCACCTGATCAACCTTGACAAGATTTCCTATTGGGCTAATGATCCTGACCGTGATTGGTGTACCAGAAATGTAGTCTTGTGTACTACCTGATATTGTAACCTTGTCTCCATCATTGTATGATGCCTTGTCAGTTGTTACGGTGACTTCACCGGTATTTCCAGATGTAACACTTGTAGGATTTGCACTTGTACCATTCAAGAGAGCTGGGGAAGCAAAAACAGGTACTATCCCTATGGAGCAAACTAGAATTGCAAGTAACGCAAATCCTTTAAAGCGAGTACTCATCTTGGTTGAAAGTGATTTTTTTTGCTATTTAAAGTTGCGGAAAAAATTATTGACAAAAGATGCTAATTTTGGTACGCTTCCAATTAGATATATATTAACCTCTCGGTGGATGCATCTTAGTTTGTGGATTAGTCATACGTTTACAGCTAATGTTCAAAGGAGATTTTAAACATGATAAGTAAAAAGGAGAAAATACTCATTCCAGATCATATCTATGTTCCAAAACATGAGATAATGAATAAAGACGAAGCAGAGAAAGTTCTTGAAAAATATCACACCAAGCCAACTGAAATGCCATTGATCTATGTGAGTGATCCGGCTATCCGAGGTTTGGGAGTAAAGCCTGGTGATATGATAAAAATTACAAGAAAGAGTCCCACTGCTGGTGAGAGTCTGTACTATAGGTACGTGGTGGAAGAATAATGGCAAACATTTCAAACAAACGCTGGCCTATCATTCAAGATATACTAAAGAGAGAAGGAATTGCAAGACAACATCTAAACTCATATGATGAGTTTCTCGAACGGGGACTACAAAGTATTATTGATGAAGTAGGACAGTTTGAAATTGATAGCGCAGAATATCCATACAAGATTCAACTTGGTAAAGTAAAACTTCAACAACCACGTATGATGGAACTGGATGGTTCTATTACTCATATAGCACCAATGGAGGCACGACTAAGAAATGTCACATACGCATCTCCTATAATGCTTGAAGCAAGTGTTGTAGAAGATGGAAAAATTCTTGAATCTAGGTATATTCATATCGGAGACATGCCGGTCATGGTCCGCTCTAATGCTTGTATATTGCATAATCTTTCTGAACAAAAACTAGTAGAGCATGGTGAAGATCCAAGTGATCCTGGTGGTTATTTTATCATCAATGGC
Source organism: uncultured Nitrosotalea sp. (assembly GCA_946478655.1). The sequence continues at coordinate 2,668 of CAMLDG010000062.1, read as the reverse complement.
TCTGAACGAGTTATAGTTGGATTAGAAGATCTTTCTTACAACAAAATTATTGTAGACAGAGAAACTGTTGGTGGTAATACTGTTTTCAAGGCAAAAGTCTATTCTTCTATTGTTGGTTATCGTGCAAAATTAGAATTAATAATGAAAAACGATGGTCTCATTGTTGCAAAGATTCCAGGTTCTCCTGTTGATATCCCAGTAGTCACTTTAATGCGCGCATTAGGTCTTGAATCTGATAGAGAAATAGCTGCTTCTGTATCGTTAGTGGATGACATTCAAGATGAACTTGAAGGCTCGTTTGAAAAATCAGGTGATGTACCTACAGCAAAAGATGCCATAGTCTACATTAGTAAAAGAATTGCACCTGGTATGCTTGAAGAATTCCAGATAAAGAGAGCTGAAACATTACTTGATTGGGGACTTCTTCCACATCTTGGCAAACATCCAGATAATAGAAAAGAAAAAGCACTATTTCTAGGAGAAGCTACATGCAAATTAATCGAGCTAAAATTGGGCTGGATTGCAACTGATGATAAAGATCATTATGGAAATAAAGTAATAAAATTTGCAGGCCAAATGCTTGCTGATCTTTTCCGAACTGCATTTAGAAATCTTGTCCGGGACATGAAATACCAACTAGAAAGATCAGGTCAAAAAAGAGGTATCAATGCAGTGGCAGCTGCTGTTAGGCCTGGAATTGTTACTGATAAGATGAATAATGCTATTGCAACAGGAAATTGGGGAAGAGGTAGAGTTGGTGTAACTCAGCTTCTTGATAGAACTAACTATCTTTCAACAATAAGCCATCTTAGAAGAATTCAATCTCCATTGAGCCGAAGTCAGCCAAACTTTGAAGCAAGAGATCTTCATGCTACTCATTTTGGTAGAATATGCCCAAGTGAGACTCCTGAGGGCTCAAATTGTGGACTAGTAAAGAATTTAGCTTTATCAGCAATAATTTCTGTTAATGTTCCATCTGAGGATATAATCGAGAAACTCTATGACTTGGGCGTAACTTATGTATCTGACGCAAAAGATGAGCTGAAAAAAGAAGGTACTAGAGTTTTTGTCGATGGTAGATTGATTGGATACTTTAAGGATGGACAAAGACTTGTTGACTCTCTACGAGATCTTAGAAGAAACTTCAAGATTCATCCACACGTTGGAATATTCTTGTATCAGTCCAGCTTTGAAGGTTCCACTAAACGACTTTATGTTAATTGTAATGCCGGAAGAGTTTTGCGTCCTCTTATTGTAATTAAAGATAATAAAATTCTCCTAACCCAGGAATTAATCGACAAGGTAAGCAAAAAATTCCTTTCATGGACAGATTTGTTGCATATGGGAATAATTGAACTAGTAGATGCTAATGAAGAAGAAAACTCTTACATTGCAATTGATGAGACTGACATCAAGAAACATACCCACATGGAAGTATTTCCATCTGCAATCTTGGGTGCTGGTGCATCAATAATTCCATATCCAGAACATAACCAGTCTCCTAGAAATACATACGAATCTGCAATGGCAAAACAAAGTCTTGGATTTTCAACACCTCTAATGAATGCAAGTACCTATGTTAGACAACATCTAATGTTGTATCCACAGACTCCAATTGTTAATACAAAAGCAATGGGTCTTCTAGGACTAGAGGACAGACCTGCTGGTCAAAATTGTGTTGTTGCAGTATTACCGTTTGACGGCTATAACATTGAAGACGCTATTGTCCTGAGCAAGTCCTCAATTGACAGAGGTCTTGGAAGAACATTCTTCTACAGAATCTATGAGGCTGAAGCAAAACAATATCCTGGAGGTATGAGGGACAACTTTGAGATTCCAACTGCAGAAGGAAATATTCGTGGATTTAGAGGAGACAAGGCATACAGATTATTAGAAGAAGATGGAGTTATTGCAACTGAATCTACAGCACAGGGTGGAGATATACTAATTGGAAAAACAAGTCCGCCAAGATTTATGGAAGAGTATAGAGAATTTGAAGTAAAAGGACCATACAGAAGAGATACTTCGATCGGTGTCAGACCATCTGAAAATGGAGTTGTTGATACTGTTGTCATGACTCAATCTCATGATGGTGGAAGAATGTACAAAATTAGAGTTAGAGATTTACGAATTCCAGAAATCGGTGATAAATTTGCATCACGACACGGACAGAAGGGTGTTGTTGGATTACTTGTTAATCAAGAAGATCTTCCATATACTGCAGATGGCGTTGTCCCAGATGTCTTGATTAATCCTCATGCTTTCCCGTCTAGAATGACAGTTGGAATGTTCTTGGAATCTGTAACAGGAAAAGCCGCTGCATTACGTGGAAGCAAAATGGACGGATCTGCTTTTGTTGGAGAAAAACTTGAAGATGTCAAAGGTGTTCTAGAACAAAATGGATTCAAGTATTCTGGAAAAGAAGTAATGTATGATGGAAGAACAGGAAAGCCATTTGCAGTGGATGTATTCATAGGAGTTGTATATTATCAAAAACTTCACCACATGGTTGCAGACAAGATTCATGCAAGAGCAAGAGGTCAAGTACAGATGTTGACCAAACAGCCAACTGAAGGACGTGCAAGAGGTGGAGGTTTAAGATTTGGTGAAATGGAGCGAGACTGTCTTATTGCATATGGCGCATCCATGATGCTAAAAGATAGATTGC
>CAMLDG010000061.1 GCA_946478655.1 uncultured Nitrosotalea sp. | reverse complement strand
TGTAATTGGCAACATGGTGTGTTTTGCAATATTTTTCCATCCCTTGTTTTCAAGGCTCACACTGCTGCCACAGTATTCACATGTTACCACCATCTCGCCAAACTTGGGCGATATTGGAGCACTACAGTTTGGACATTTTATTTCTTTTACGTCTGGATCCATTTCTGGTTGACTTGATGGTGCCGAAACCGGTGTCTGTTTTGTACCACACTTGACACAAAAGACTGCATCATCTGGAAGTTGTATGCCACATTTTGCGCAAAACATTCTCTCTTACCTTAACCTGATTTCATCTCATTTCCACAATGAGAACAGAACTTGGAATCAACTGCAACTATTGTATTACATTTTGGACATGTAACTCCTTGAGGTTTTTGAGCAACCTGTTGTTGTCCTTCACCACAGTTTGGACAAAAATTACTAGATACCGGCATCATCATGGCGCACTTTTGACACTGTTTCATTGGTGGCTGATACATGCCTTGGCCCATCTGACCTGCCATGGCATACCCAATGCCCGACCCTGCCCCAAATCCTACTCCAAGTCCTGCCATGGAGCCTGCGCCACCTGAAGGATTCTTGGCAGCCTCTGTCATGGCCTGTCCTGCTTGGTACTGCATGTAATTGACACCTAAAACTGACATTTCTGATTTGGTATTGATTGCTTTTTGCACCTCATCTGGGAGGCTGATTGTCAATCCGGATATCTTGTTTATCTCTAATCCATATTGGCCAAAGTTTGATGGAGCGTTAGATAGTACCACTTGCTCAATGTTTTGCAGGTTTGACGCCAAATCTGTAATCTTCATTCCGCTTTCTTTCATCTTTCCAATTGCATTGAACACCAAAAGGACCATCTGTTCTTTTAGACGAGATTCTATTGCATCTGATGTTTGCATGGCAAATGTCCCAACAAACTGGTTCACAAAATTTTCAGGAGAAGATATTTTCCATCTGAATTCTCCAAATATTCTCAAGTTCACTATGCCAAGTACTGGGTCCACAAACTGGTATGGTCCCTGAGAACCAAACTTGCCATCAATGTACCTATTTTGTAAATAATATACTTCAGCAGCTTGTTCAACTCCTGTAAAGAATTTCAACAACCCGCCTACTATTGGTGCATTAAAGTCTGTCAGAGCATATCTATTTGGCTTGTCAAAATACGTCAAAACTTTTCCATCTCTGAAAAATACTGCAATCTCATCCTCTCTGATTACTATGTTGTCATTGAGTCTTATCAATCGCGGGACCTTCCACATGATATTGCCTTCCTTGTATTGTGATTCCCACTCTATTGTAGTTGAACCAATTACACTTCCGCCAGAATCTTGATCTTTTTTACGTCCAAACATTTACAGACAATCTCCAAGTTCTACCATTTTTATCACTTTGTAACCAATATGTTTTCAACTGATTCTAGTCTTTGTTTCCATGAATGATCCAAGTCATCTAGCATCGAGTTGATTTTTGTTGTTATTTCATGTACTGATTTACCTGAATTGTATTCTGATGTGACACCTGAACATGATGAAAAAATCTGCTCGGCAGTATTTACAAAATTATAGTCATACTCGTATAGTTTGTTGAGAACACCGTCATCGATTCTTATGTTTGGGGATATCCCTGCAGAACCTTGCTGAGAATGCTGCAAAACACCAGATATTTGCTGTATGTGAGATATTGTATTTCCTATTGTAGTTAGATTACCAAAATCCCCTTTTGCAGTGGCTGCTTTTCTAAGATCTTCGATTTTATTTTTGGATTCATTTAGGTTGTCTGATACCTGTTTGCGTAGCAATTGGTCTGCAGCTCTCAAGTCTTCAAGACTGCGGTACTCTCTGAGTCCTGGTATCTTTAGCTGTAGCTTTTTCCAAGTACCTCTGTTTTCAACTATCTTCTCTCTAAGGTCTGGATTGTTCTCCGGCATGTGTCTTACTGATCTATGGTATAAAACTTAAAGATTCCGAGAACAAAGTTACTTCATATAATAAATTGTCTGCCTGCATGTTTTTTTATAAAACAGAATATCTACAGCAAGTCATATAATACAAAGATACGTCTTAATTTCACAGGATGAAAAAAATTATCCTATCTGTTGTACTATCATCTTTTTTACTCTTGTCTATAGTTCCATCGTTTGCGCAAACAAATTCCACCATTCCAGATTTTAAAACACTACAACAACAAAGAAATCAAAACAGTCCAGCATTATCATATGCTGTATTTTTTATAACTGAAAATGACAAATGTTCTGATTCTGAATACAAGAGCTTGAAATTTTACCAAGTTATTGCAGACGAATATCTTTCGTTGTATGGAATACAACATGATCTACAAGGCTCATTGTGTGTCCCACTGAAAAACTATCAATCATATTTTTCTGGGCTATCAACATTTACGCTACCTGTTGTAATATCTGATAATACTGTTGGTCAACAGCTAGTGCAACAAGGATTCTATGGAATGTATGAAATATCTGGTACCGGCAAACAGGCAATCTATGTCTGTTCATGTGACACTCAAATAGAAAGCTGGGCAGGTGCTTGGGTTTTGTCTCATGAGCTTTCTCACTTTGCACTAAGATATTTTGGAGAACCTGATACGATTGCTGTCTCATGGGTACATTATATTCAAGCACTAGAAAATGACTGCCAACAGGGTGACTTTTCCAAAGTATGTCCACAGTACTCTGCATCAGTGTCGTCTCCTTCTGGAAACCAAATTCCTGTGATGATAGTTTATGGACAAGGTCCATCTGATAGTCTTCCAAAAAATGCTCCACAAAGTGAAGCAATAACCCTACTCCAAAATTCTATTGTCCAAACTCAAAATCCATCATGCCAGACAAATCAGATTTGTGCATTGCCTGGAGATTATGTAAAATATGATATCACAACGCCAGATCTGAACCAAACTATACGCTTTGATTTTGTAAATCCTACAGACAACAAGAATATTGCAGTCAAGACAAGTGCAGTCCAAAATGGCGTGTCTGCATCTGAATCTGATGTGCTTGATCTGACAAAATCTATGATTACAAGACAAAATGGACAAAACTCTAATTTTATGTACATGCTCCCACTTCCTCTGAATCTAAACAGTGCATACCATCAAGAGGTTGCATCATTTAACAACTATGACAGAAGTGTGATGTTTGCACAAAATAATAACCAGACAAATTCTGTTTTGATAAAAATTGATAAAGATACGGGAATATTGCTGGACCTTGAAGTATCAAGTGTTGTAAACGTAAACGGTCAGGTCTCTGTTAAACAACAATCGTACAAACTTGTTGATACAAACAAAATAACTTCTTCAAATTATGTGTCAAACGTTTCCATTCCAATATGGGTAAAACATGTTGCCAAGTTTTGGTCTGGTGGTATCATTACTGACACACAATTCATCCAAGGAATCCAATACTTGATTGACACTAATATAATCAAGATTCCATCATCTGGTGCTGCAAACAATGTCTTGTCTCAAATTCCGTCATGGGTCAAAAATGACGCCAAGTCTTGGTCAGAGGATTCGATATCTAATAACGAGTTTGCAGCTGCAATACAATATTTGATCTCAAATGGGGTAATACATGTCTCATACACTCAAAATGACTCTACAAATTCAAGTGATATCCCAAAGGGTCAAGTCAAGATAGGGGGAGTATTGCTAGATGTTGATATTGCCAATACTCCTCAACTGCAAACCAAAGGACTTCAGTATCACACTCCGTTGTCATATGGACAAGGTATGCTCTTTCCATTTGCACAACCTCAAGTGATACCAATATGGATGAAAGAGATGCAGTTTCCTATCGATATAATTTGGTTTGATGGATCAGGAAATGTTCTTCATGTGGAAAAGAATGCACCTGCATGCACCGTGGATCCCTGTACCATATATGGTCAGAGCATAACGCAGGCACAATATGTCTTGGAGGTTGCTTCTGGTTTTGCAGACAGGTTTGGAATTGATCAGAATTCACATCTGCAGATATTGACGCAACCTTGATTTTGTAAGACTAGACTTTTAAATTCCATCAAAAGGATTCTAGTCAATGCCAAATAAAATAATGATTAATCTTGACAAGGCAATTTACACAGAAGGGGAATATGTAAAGATAAAACTAGATTACGAAACCCTTACTCCAAAACAGGCAATGCATTTGGTTATACTTGACCCTTCTGAAAAAGAAGTCTTCAGCGAAGATCAATATTTGAATTCACAAAAGGGTTCATACTCTAATGTTCTAAGGTTTGATACAAAGCAGTGGAGAATTGCAGGAAGATACAAAGTTGCAGCCTGGGATCAAGAGGGAACAAGAAAAGAAGTCTTTTTCCAATTCAAGACAAAAGTCTAGACACAAATTTTGTAGTCTAAATCACTCTTCTTTTACAATTGTGATAAGAATATGCGATCAAACTTTATTAAAACGAACAGGATATTATTTTATTATTGAACAGTGATCAATGCTATAATCTGCTTGGCTTGAATCCAGGTGCATCCATGTTTGAAATAAGAGGCGCATATCGTAGATTGGCACTAGAATATCACCCTGACAAAAATATGTCATCCAAAGATGGTATGAAATTCAAATTGGTAACCGAAGCCTACCAAACGTTA
>CAMLDG010000060.1 GCA_946478655.1 uncultured Nitrosotalea sp. | reverse complement strand
ATTGCCATGTGTGCAGATTCGTCAACAATGAAGACATCAGCTCCTTTTATTGCCATTTGGCAAGCAATTGAATATCCTTCAGTACTTAAGCCATACACGACAATTTTTGTTGCAACCAAACCATCCGGACTATGAGTACAGGCTAAGAAAAACTTTTTCCACCCTCAGATTATATCAAAAATGTTTGAAAATCTGGTTTGACATTTTGACGCCTAAACAGCTACTTTTCTTTGCTCCAATGATAAGCAAATTGAGTAAAAATCACAAAATACTCTGTACTTCAAGAAATTATCGCGAAGTTGTTGAATTATCCAAGATAAAAAACATAGATCTCAGGTTAATTGGAAAACATGGTGGTTCCACCAAAGAAGGAAAACTTGGTTCAAGCATACAAAGGATGGATCATCTTTTGGATGTAATAGTCAAGTTCTCTCCTGATTTGACCGTTAGTTTCTGCTCCCCTGAAGCTGCAAGAATTTCCTATGGAATAGGTATCAAACATGTCGCATTTTCAGACTCGCCTCATGCAGAAGCAGTGATGAGGCTTTCAGTACCACTAGTACAGAAACTTCTCATTCCTTGGGTAATACCCAAAAACGAGTTTGTTAGATATGGAATATCAAAGAAAGATATCATACATTACAAAGCCATTGATGCAGCTGTCATAGTTAGAGAAAGATCAAGAATTGAGAGAATAGATGTAGATAGGACTAAAAAGACAATAGTAATCAGGCCAGAAGAATCAGAGGCTGCATATATTTTAGGAAAAACCGAAAGTGATAGTATAATTTATGAAATAAGTAAGAAAGACAAACTATACAACATAATAGTATTGGCAAGATATGCAATACAAAAGAAAAGACTCAAAGAAAAATTCGGTAAAAAAGTTACCATAATGGACAAAGTCGTAGACGGCAAATCACTTCTTAGTATTACAGATCTATTCATAGGATCAGGAGGCACCATGACAGCAGAATCTGCGTTGATGGGAATTCCAACCATATCATATGATGCCGCGCCAAATTATATTGAAAAATATCTAGTACGAATTGGACTTGCAAAAAGAGAAACAAATCCCAAGAAAATTTCAGCCTTGATCAAAAAAATGTTAAATGACAATAAAGATAGTAAAAAGAAAGCAAGAATGGTTCTAAATTCTATGGAGGATCCATATTTGAAATTAGTTGAGGCAATAAAAAGAATATAGATCTCCGAAAAAAATTAAGCGCTAACTAATTTTTTATATAATGTAATTGCTGAACTCTCATCCTTCTCGCCAACAATTACAGCAGAGCCACGTTTTAAGAAACTCACATAGATATCATTAGAGGAAATGGATAATCCAAGTTCGCCCTGATTTTGTACTTTGAAACCTTTCTCTGATGCCGCACTAGTTATTCTCGGAACATCAATCTCAATCATTGTAGTAGGTGTAATAGAAAATGTACGTTTTCCTCTATTACGTCCACAAAGCTCTTCTATGATTAGTTCTTGAGTTGGTAATTCTTCACGTTTACCAGAACCACACTCAGGACATTCATCTACCTTGCTAAAAGTAGCAGTATTGAAATCCAGATTATCAAGATCAATGTATAGCAATTTGTTTGCCAATGTTGGAGGTCTTCCTATTAGAATTTTTACTGCTTCTGCAACTTCTATTCCTCCAACAATAGACAGTATTGATGGATGAACTCCTTCTGTACTACATGTAGGCATGGAATTTTCATCAAGTGATGGAAATATGCAATGATAACATGCGGTTTGGTGTGGCAGAATGGTAAACACCTGTCCTGAAACTCCTACTGCTGCTCCTGTCACAAATGGAATATTTTTTTTGATGCATGCCTTGTTAAGAGAATATCTAGCATTAACACTGTCAAGTGCATCGATTACAACATCACATCCCTCTACTACATCTAGTGCAGTATAGTCATTTACAGAGACAGGTAATGCCTCAATTATTACCTCAGAGTTCATTTTTTTCAACTTTTTTGCAGCAACCTCAACTTTGATCTGACCTACATCAGATTCATCAAACATTGTTTGTCTATGCAAATTTGATATTTCTATTACATCTCTATCAACAATTCTTATCGTACCTATTCCCATAGCAACCAATCGTGCCACTATAGGATTACCTAGTCCACCTACTCCAACAACACATGCTTTTGATTTTTTGAGTTTGATCTGACCTTCATATCCAATTTCTTCTAACATCACTTGTCTTGAATATCTTTCAAGATCTTTACTTGAAAGTTCTGAACCACCTGCAACTGCTGGCAATACATAAATTTCATCCCCATCATTTAGTGCGGTTCCCATTCCTCCAGAAAATCGCATATTTTTTCCGTTTACGTATATGTTGATAAGTGATCTTGGCGATCCATCAGGATTAAGCACTCGTCTTTTGAATTCATCTCCCAGTTGTTCTGAAATTTTAGTAAATGCCTCAGAAAGGGTAGTTGCTGCCAAATCAATTTTTTTTTCTCCTCCACCTTTGTTCAGTACAGAAGGAATAGTGAATTTGATATTTGCCATCTATCTCACCAATGCCAAGATTTTGCCAACATCTGCCTGCATTACTTGAGGCTTTGGAAGCATTTCCATCATAACTTCTGTTGTTTTTAGTCCGTTACCAGTAACATAACATACAGTGCAATCATTCTTGTCAATTTTTCCTTCATCAACCATTTTTTTCAATACAGCAACGGAGACACCGCCTGCGGGCTCTGTAAATATGCCTTCAGTCTTGGCTAGCAGCAGTATAGCATCTAATATTTCCTTGTTGTTTGATTCTTCAGCAAAACCATTGTATTGTTTTAGACGTCGTAATACATACTGACCGTCCCCAGGATCACCAATGGCTAAACTTTTGGCTATTGTATCTGGTATTTCCACAGGAGTCACTTCGGAGAGATGTTTCTTAAAGGCCTCTACAATTGGTGCGCATCCATGAGGTTGGGCTGCAATCATATGCATGTTAGAGACTTGATTGACCAGAGATGTACTTTCAAGTTCCTCAAATCCTTTACAAATTGCATTTAACATTGCCCCACTTCCAACTGGTACAACAAGTTGATCTGGTACTTGCCAGTCAAGTTGTTCTGCTACCTCATAGGCCAATGTTTTAGATCCTTCAACATAGTAAGAACGCATGTTTATGTTTACTATTCCGATTCCTTTGCTATCACCTATCTGTGCAGCAATTCTATTTGCATCATCATATGTACCGTCAACTGAAATAAAATTAGCGCCATAAGAGAGAGCTTGTGTTATTTTTGCATGTTCAATGTCACTTGGTGCAAATATGTAGCATGGAAAATCTCCTTTTGCTGCATGAGCTGCAGTAGCTGATGCAAGATTTCCTGTTGATGCACATCCCACTGCAGATAAACCAAATTCTTTTGCTTTTGATACAGCTACACCTGCGGGCCTGTCTTTGAATGAAAATGTTGGATTTACTGAATCATTTTTTATGTAAAGATTATTCAGACCTAGTGCTTTACCTAGTTTTTCTGCTTTAATCAATGGAGTCATTCCAGCTCCAATACTGACTATGTTAGATTTTGATTCGATTGGTAAGAGTTCATGATAGCGCCAATAGGTATGTTCACGATTTGAAAAAGTATTTTTGTTTACAGATGGAAAGTCATAACATACGTCAAGAGGGCCGAAGCATTCTTCGCATATATACTTGAATGTAGGAGCATACTCTTTCTTACATTCTCTACACTGTAGAAATTTTATTTTTCCCAAGATAACTCTGACTTTTGTAAAATAGTACATAAAAAATCCTAATATGAATTTAAGTGGGGCTTAATTTATGGAATGATAAGATTAAGTAAAAATTAACATAAATCCAGCTACAAATTTAGAAAAGATCCAACAACAAAATAGGTTACAATCTGGAAATTTCGTAAATTAAGAGATTTTATGAATTTTTTACAATTAGAAGAAATATTAATGATAACATCAAACGAAACTCAAAATTGAAAATAAAAGAGAGAACTAAAAAGAAAAAACATACTGGAACAATAGTTGGAATAATCATAATAGCAAGCATAGTTGCAGCCGCAGCTTATTCTTATTATCATCAAAAACAATTAGATGATCAGCAATGGAAGTGGGTTTCCTCCGGTCCATTTTCAATTAATAAAAATCAATACAAACTTGGAGAAAATATTTTCATGGTAGTAAACGGATTGCAACCAACAGATGTAGGAGAAATTGATATTGTGGATCCAAAAGGAGATACGTTTAGCAAGATACCATTTAATGGGACAATGAAATCCAGCTTTAAACAGTTTTTCAAACCAGATACTGAAAGAACACTTGCACTATGCAATGCCACGGACCTCGTGGGCCAGTGGAGTATAGTATTCAGGGGAGTTTCATACAAATCCATACCATTTGAGATAGTAAATGATTGGATTCCAGGTTCACAGGCAGAATTAGCTCCTGTGCCCAAAGGATTAGATCCCTGCTAGAGTTATTTTTCTAGAACATTGTGGAAGCATACTCTATCTCCCGTATGACATGCGGGCCCGCTTGGGTCCACTAGATATACAATTGCATCAGAGTCACAATCTACCAATATTTCTTTAACCTTTTGCACATTTCCAGATTCTTCTCCT
>CAMLDG010000059.1 GCA_946478655.1 uncultured Nitrosotalea sp. | reverse complement strand
GTGAAAATCTTGACATGCTTGTAATAGAGTGTGGTGGAACTGTTGGAGACATTGAGAGCCTGCCATTTCTTGAAGCACTAAGACAGATGAGGCTTGAGGAAGGGCCAGAGAATGTGATCTTTATTCACGTCACACTTGCACCATCTCTTGATGTAGTAGGCGAACAAAAGACAAAGCCAACTCAGCACAGCGTTCAGGAACTACGAAGAATCGGTATCCAGCCAGACTTGCTTGCAGTGAGATGCACAAGACCACTTGAAATGGCAGCAAGAAAAAAGATTTCATTATTTTCAAACGTCTCAGAACGTGACGTATTTTCATGCCATGATGCAGAATCAATTCTTTTGGTACCACAGATGCTGTATGACCAAGGCATCATAGACGTAATATTCAAAAAGTTTGGCAAAGTTGGACTAGTCAACACATCAACAAACTGGGACAAGTGGAATTCAATCATAAATTCATTTCAAAATACAAAAGAATCAGTAAGAATTGCAATGATTGGGAAATATGTCAAGCTTGCAGATAGTTATGTGAGCGTAAACCACGCATTACAACATGCAGGAGCTAAAATCGGGAAAAATGTCATGATAGACTGGATTGACTCTGAAGAACTCAACGGAGATTTGAACAAACTTGCAGCATACAACGGAATAATCGTTCCAGGAGGATTCGGAGACAGAGGTGTAGAAGGAATAATCAGTACTGCAAACTATGCAAGAGAGAAAAACATACCATATCTTGGAATCTGTTTTGGTTTCCAGTTAGCTGCAGTAGCATTTGGAAGACATGTCTGCGGATTGGCAAATGCAAACTCTACAGAGATTGCACCAAGTACAGAAAACCCAATAATTGATCTGCTGCCAGAGCAAAAGACAGTTGAAAATATGGGAGGCTCACTGCGTTTAGGATCACATGAAATTACCGTGGAAGAAAACACCATGGCGTTCAAGCTTTACAAATCCACAAAGATTCACAAAAGACACAGACATAGATTTGAGTTTAACCAAAAGTACTTGGAACTGTTTTCTTCAAAGGGTATGAAGTTTTCAGGATACAGTGATAGTAAAAAGCGCATGGAAGTGTTGGAGATTCCAAACCACAAGTTCTATCTCGGAGTACAATATCACCCAGAATTTAGCAGCAGACCTGGATACCCAGAAGAATCCTTTGAGGCATTCATAAGAGCATCTGCCAACGCCTAGACATTACTTTGGAATTTCGTAGATTCTCTGTCTAGTATCACGCAATGAGACTCTTCTTTTGACATAACCCTTCTCAAGTAGATGACTCAATGCAAGCCTTACAGTCCTATCAGGAAGTAGTGTCTTTTCAGCCAGTTCCTTTTGAGTAAGAGAGCCCTCGTACTCCAATGTTTTTAGCAACAATTTGGAGCTTGGTGGCATGTTGAGTAGCTCATCTGCAAGCTTTACTTTTTTAGCTAGAGCCGAGACTGTAGTAGAATCTTTTTTCATTCGGATAACATTTGCAGGTTGTGGAAATTTTGTACAAATTACAGTCTTGTCCACTTTGAACCTGTCTTTTCCGTCAATTACAACCTCACATCGGAGGCTAGATGAAATATCATCAATTTCAATGAGAGCATCTTCCGGAACTATTAGCGGACGTCTGGTGTTATCAAGTGAGTTTACAGATACAATGCAAAAGACCTTTGAGTTTTGGTATATCGCAGGACCACCTGCAGACATGGAATATGCAGAAGAACCAATAGGTGTTGAGACTATCAAACCATCACTGCTGTCATGCCACAGCTCTTCTCCGTTTATGCGCAAGACATGCTCTAACAGTATGGCACTCTTTGAGGAAAATATTGCAACATCATTTAATGCAGGATAGATTTGTTTTCCATCGATTTTTACGCCACCTCGTGGTAATGCTTCAATTGAGAAATCACCTTTTTTTAGACGGTTAAGATAAATCGGAAATTGTTTAAGATCAGTCTGGGCTAAAAATCCACTTGATTCGTATTCGTTTATTCCAAGAACCGGAATTGTGGAATTTTCAACGTTGTGAAAATACTTTCGAACCCCTCGGTCTCCTCCAGTCACTATGACATAGTCAATGTCTTTTCCAAGAGATTTTTTTCCAAGATTGATAGATTCTATTCCATGGCTTTCAAGCGATTGTTTTATGGATTTTACAGCCTGCTCTTGGTCTTGACTATAGATTGCAACCTTCACAATCTAGATTCTATTTTCACACAATAAAAGCTTAGACACTTGAGAACTGCATCAAATTGTAGAGGTATGCCGCATTTCTCTCAGTATCCCCACCTGCTGGGACCTTGTCAAGACCTGTTGCACGTGTCTCAAGGGCAGCTTGTGCAGCGCCAACTGCAAAGCAGATTGCCCATATCGGGTCTTTTTCCTTCAAGTAAGAACAGGTAAAAGATGCACAAAAGATATCGCCAACCCCCGTAGTGTCACCAATTTGCATATTTGGAATTTTCAAGTGATACATTCTATCTTTTACAAGCATTGTGATGTCTTGCTTGTTAGTATAAAGAACATGTTTGACACCTTTTTTTTGTAATGCAATCATCGCTTCTTTTTCTCTCAATCCAGTAAGATAAAACGCCTCATCAGGGTCTGCCTTGAGTGCAGTGATTTTTGAAAGATCCATTATAGTTTTTTCAAAGAATATTTTATTGTCATCGGCTACACGGCGGAGATACCCTTGTGGATCAAGCAATGTAAAATCAAAATTTTCTTTTATTTCATCCAGTGTATCTTCAGATACTTCATCAAAGACCGGACTTACGATTGCACCATCTGCATCAGACTTTATTGATTCAATCGGATCACATCTTGTTTTAAGGTATAGTTCGCGCTCTGTTCCAGAGATATTAAGCAAGAATCTAGTGGTTGGTTTTTCAGATATCGAACTCTGTGAAAGAAAGATTCCTTTTTTTTCAAGCGAGGATTTGAATGAAAAATCTGCACCTGCTTTTGTGTGAAGGTCGATTTCAAATTTCATGTTTTTTGCAGTCAGACCACAATAGCATGCAGGACCTCCAGCTGTCGTGGTTATAGTACCGTTTTGAGATATCTCATCAATTGTACAATGTGAAAAAATTGCAATCTTCATTTGATTTCATGCCGGTACCTTTCCATTTAGTCCTTTTTCTGACTCTGTAGGCAGGACTGGCAGATTGTTTTGCCTTTATCCAGTATTATCTCAACATTTGAGCTCAGGCATACATGACACAAGCCACGCATATTCCGATCTGAAATTATATAGAATTTAAATTTTAACAGTTGTTCAAACCAAAGATCGGTACAATGATTGTTTTTTATGATCTGAAAAACATACCATCAAAGCAAGAATTTGTACCTTGGACCACAAATTTAGCAAAAACAATACCCGTCAAATATCGTTATAAAGAGGCTCCATACAGGTAAAACATGCCACTAAAGCGTGCTAGTCGAGGACGAAAGAAGGGAGGAAAGGGTTCCTCTGACCGTATCCAGTGTACAAACTGTGGTGCTACAGTCCCACGAGACAAGGCAAAGAAGGTAACATCAAGACTAAACTTGGTAGAGCACACTTTGGCAAAGGAATTAAGAGCTCAAGGCGCATACATTGCAGCACCAACAGTACTCAAATGGTACTGTATTTCATGTGCAATACACTTTGGAATCCTAAAAATCAGATCAGCAGATTCAAGACGTCAAACTGGCAGACTACGATAATCTAGTCTTTTATTCCGTGAGCTGTTGTTATTATTCTCTGAACAAATGTAATTCCAGCAATTATTGCAACAATCACTACGGCATAATTTAGAAACCCAATCATTCCAATTATTGCAATCACAAGCAATCTTTCTGCACGTTCTCCAATGCCTATGCCCTGGAGCTGTACTCCAAGAGATTCGGCTCTTGCCCTAGTGTAACTGACAAGCAGTGACAGACCTATTGCCAATAATACCAGATAGCCTTGTTGATATCCACCAATTAAAATTCCAAGAAATATTGCAACTTCAGCAATCTTGTCAAAGACAGAATCAAGAAATGCACCTTTTTTAGATGTCTTTCCAGTGATGCGTGCAACTTGACCATCAACAATATCAAAAAATCCAGAAACAAGCAACAAGACACCACCTAAGATAAAAGAATAATCAAGATGAATTGCATAAACTATTGCAGATGCAAATGCAAAGCCCAGTCCTATTGCAGTCCAGAAATTTGCTGACAATCCTGTTGCAGCAAAAACTTTGCCAATGTTTTGTAGGGCAGGTTTGAGGCCTTCTCTAAAGTTGTTAAGCATCTGATACCAGCCACATATCTAACAATAATTTATACCATGTATCTATGAGCATGTCTGACAAACTTTCTTGTGCTTTTAACAAAAAATCAAAAAATCTGATATAATAGTGCGTTTTAGAACTCTCATGGGCCTCATATCAAAAGGTGCAAAATGTAGTGTCACAGGATGCGATAATGACGGTGTACGATCCCTTACAGCCTCAAAGGTAGAAGGAACTGGAGTGGGCATTCCTAATGGTTTGAAAAAGGCTATTCTTTGCAAAGAACACTACAAAGAGTGGAAAAAGGCAACAAAGGACGACAGAGACACAGAAAAAGCAAGATTCAGTCGATTCTAGATAAGCAATAAAATAACATCACTTGATTTTCTGTTATTAGATTTTA
>CAMLDG010000058.1 GCA_946478655.1 uncultured Nitrosotalea sp. | reverse complement strand
ATTCTAACAATATTCTTGTTGCAGTAAATGGCGTTGATTCGTCCGCGTTACAAGGAAAAGAAACACTATTGAAAAGTGGTGACATTGTGAGCATAATCCCGCTGGTTCATGGGGGAAGATCAAAAAGGGTACAATTTAGTCTAATGAATACACTTGTAGAACTAGTACGGCTCAAGAAAACCGTAAAAGATCCAGTTAGATTTCTCGAGTCGCTCAGAGTAAAACACCCAAATCTTGTCATCCAGGGTATGAGGGCTCAGTATGTTCTGAACGTGGGTCATGCAAAAAAGATAGTTGCAATTTCTTTATCTGCAAAAAAGGCAGATGTCTTACTTTCAAATAAAATAGAGACTGATATTCTCATGCGATTTGCATGTACCCGACAGATTAGTGATGCTATATCAAAAGTAGGCGTGAAACCAAACTCTGACTCTATACTGGTAATACTTGGCAAAAAGCCATCACTTGAAAAATTATTCAATGAACTTGACGGTCTTTTAGAGGTTAGTGTATTTTCAAAAGATAATTCCAAACTGATCAAAAAAGAATTTGGAATAACACAGAAAGAACTAGACTGTGTTCTTTCTAAAACTCCTCTGGAAGACTTGATGGCAGAAAGATCTGCAACACTATTCCATTGAATCTCGTTTGAGCTTCAATGTGCTTATGATGTCATCTTCTTTTAATATTGAAACACCTACGATGCCACCCATTATCTGAATCATGACATTCCAATCATAAGACTCTAGGGACACCTTGTTTGGAATTATATCTGCAATAGAGCCTATCAATTCTTTAGATGAAATGTCAGAGCCTCTCTTTTCAATTGTAATTCTATAGGTATCTGACTCACTCATTATCTTGACTTGGTCTTTTACACTCTCTACTATGTTCTCAATACTGGCAGAGGTAGTATGTCTAACTGGAATGAATCTATGACAATATCTCATCCTCCATGGTTCGTCAAGAATTATCTTTTTGATGTCTCTGATGGCCACAAATGGATCGATTGATGTATCTGCCCAAATTATACCTGAAAAACTTGATTTTCCTATTCTGGGAGAATCATCCCCGAGTTCTTCTATGATGTCTGAAATTTCATCACAGGCCTCTTCTTCAAGATGTCTGCTACAGGTTGCAATTAAATTCACACTAGTGACTCCAATTTTATTTTTCCCTCTCTTACTATTTTTAATTCATTGTCTACAATCTCAACTATTGTAGACTCACAAGAATTGGTAATCTGTCCTCCATCAAGTAATGCGTCATAGCCTGAAAATTTACTTGGTATTTCTTTAGAGTCTCCAAACGATGGCTGACCAGAAAAATTTGCGCTAGTGCCTACAAGTAATCTACATTTTTCTAAAAGAGCAAGCACGCAAGGGTTGCCAGGAACCCTAACGGCAATCTTGCCTTTCAAACCAAGTGTCTCTTCAATTTTCTTGTCTTTTACTTTGAGAATCAATGTAACAGGACCTGGCCAAAACTTGGCTGCTATTTTTTTTGAGATCTCATCAAAAAATACAATATCTTCAATGTCTCTTTTTGAGTACGCCAAAACAGGAAGATGTTTTATTTTCTCCCTACCTTTTATCTTGTATATCTTGTTGACTGCATCTTGATTGCGCGGGTCGCAACCTATCCCGTATACTGTATCTGTAGGAAATACCACAATTCCTCCTTTTTGTATTATGTCATAAGCCGCCTTTATCCCTGCATCACCGCACGGTAAAATCACGATTTTTCTTGGTGTTTAATAGTAAATTATCTCTTTTTATGAAAATGATATAAGTTTGATACGCGTATTATGGTGTATCATGGATGAGATACCACAATGTCAGTGTCCTCCAGGCGGAGAAACTTATGAAAATGAAGATGGAATGCGAATCTGTGTTTCATGCGATGGCTGGGTAGGACCAACCAACTAAGCTTTGGCGATGATATCATGGGACTGTGTAAGTCTTTTATAGGAAAATATTTTGTTTGATTGTTATGTCAGATAGCTTTGAGAACGATTTTGAAGATGAATTTGACGATGATCCTGAAGATGATGACGTAGAAGAAGATGAATCAGATATTTCTGATGAAAGCGACGGCTAAATTCTTAATCCAAATGAATCTGCAAATTCTCTGAATCCACGATATGCCTGAAGGAACTCTCTGCCCCTTTCACTGATTCTATACTTGCATGCTCTCTCAGAATTTGTTTGCTCTAACAAGCCTTGTGAGACAAGTGTATCCAAAATTTTTGAAAGTCTAGCATATGAGACATTTGCCTTTCGAATCAGGTATGTTACACTAGCCCCTGATTCATCCGGTACCTCGTCTCTTGTAGTAGAAAGTATGTCCCCAATTATGCTCATGTGAGTTCTATATGTTATTGCCAAATTTCACTCCCCCTCTCAGTGGGACCTGAGAGATTGGAACAAAGAGTGCTCCCAGTCCGACTATCTTTGTAGATACTGAAATAAAGTATAACACTGATTTTGGAAATACAATTGAATACCATCCTAAAAACTCGCCTAGTGCGAGTAATCCTAGCCCTGCAGCTACGAAAATAGTACTCCTCTTTCTATTTTCCATATATGACATTATTGTCTCGATTGTCCCATATACCAATAGGATAAAAGAAATTGACCTTATAATATGCTCAATTGAATTAGCCGGTACGATGAAGAGAGGAGCAATAATGGATTTGAAGTATCTTGACTTTGGAAAAAATGATTTTATTCCATGAGAGAATGCTATGAAAAAATATCCTACCGTTTGAATTCCTATGCCCAATGTCTGAATCCATGTATCTATTCTGGTATAACCCAAAACAAGAGACTCAAACATGTATCCAAATCCTACAACTCCAAATCCTATGCCAATTGAAAAAAAAGAAATGTTCAATCTAAAAAGTGTTGGACTGCCAGTATTTCGAAATCCAATATATGCAAAAATTCCTAAAATTAGTCCTACTACAAAACCCAGTAGATTTAGGGTAGACTCTGCAAAAGTTATAAAATCCAACTAGTATTGTTGCCTGTTGAAATTACATAAGTCTTGCAGTGGATTTTTTTCTACCAATCATCAAGAGATCCGGATGTAGCTCCACCAGTATCTTTGGCATAATCTCCTAAAACATCTGAATATCTTGCATCCTTGTAAGCAATAAGTTTCACATACTCTCCATATGATATGTCAAGTGAACAGTTTGAACATTTCACATATGTAAAATCGTCTCCCAGTTCTGCTATTTTGTCGCATTTAGGGCATTTTATTTTCATGATCTATAATGTTGCTTACACGGCTATATCTTTTCTCAAGTGCTATACACATCACATCTTTTGTTGTTTCTATCACATCTGACGATTAATGATTTGAAAAATTACAGATTATTTGAATTATTGATGATGATTTTTGTCGAAGAACCTTAATAGGCATTTCATAAAATTTTTCAAGATGACTCCAAGAAATATCTCTCTTATGATATTGTCTACTGTTATAGTAGTTGTACTCTGGTTTGCAGTATATATTCCAGAATCTGAGAAGATACGTAGTGATTTTCGGGTTTATCTAGAACAAGAGGGTGAAGATCAAATTGCAAACAGTGTTGGAGGAAATCTATCACAACAGTTTGTCTTGAGAGAATCTCTGATTCAGAAGGTGACTGGTGTTGATGGAAATTATGTAACAATTTCATCAATAGTAAGTGGAGTAAACGAGGATGAAACAAAGGAAGTTTTTCATTCTGAACAGTCCTACCAAGTTGACGCATATAGTATGACCTACAAAAACATGCCTGACAAACAATTTGCATTTAAACCTGGAGTGCAAAAGCAAAATTATGATTTTTTCCATCCATTGGTTTTTGCAGTTGCTCCATTAATTTATCAAAAAACTGACATGATCAATGGACTTGATGTATATGTTTTCAGAGCCGAGACACATAATGTAGACATTAGCAACAGTTTTCCTCAATACGAAAATGTGAAAATATTATCAAATACCAATTCAACTTTCTGGATTGAACCAACAACTGGAGATCTAGTAAGGTTTGAAAAAAGTTGGAAAGATTATCAAGTAAAAGGTGATAACATAATTGCTGTTAACGAGCTAGGTTGGAAGAAAACCACAACTTATTCTTCCTTTATACTTTCAGAAAATACCAAATCTAAAATTGCTGATTTCAATTATAATACAAAAATCATGCCAGTGCTTTTAGCTTCTCTTACTATGGGAATAAACTTGATTTTAATTCTAAGAAACAAACTCAAAAAATCAAATGAAATTGTACTAAAGAATGAAAAGATGACTGCTATAGGAAACTTGTCTGCAAGAATATCGCATGATTTGAGAAACACTCTGACAGTACTCAAAAGTGAAGTATCCATAATGTCTATGCAAAACCATGATGATACCCTGGAAAAAAGATTGCAACGACTAATGAGGTCAATAGATAAAATGGACCACCAAATTGGCGGAGTCTTGGATTTTGTAAGGGAGAGACCCTTGAAAATTGAAAAGTTTTCCTCAATTATGATGATAAAAAATGTTCTTGAAAACATCACCATTCCAGATGGAATTAAAATTACAACTCCTGTGCAAGACATGTCTATAACAGGAGATCTTGCCCAGCTAGAAATCGTATTATCAAATATTATAATAAATTCAATACAGGCAATAGGTGATTCCGGTAAGATTACCATATCTA
>CAMLDG010000057.1 GCA_946478655.1 uncultured Nitrosotalea sp. | reverse complement strand
GGCTGTCCCTTCAAGTGCTTCTATTGTGATACAAAGGAGGCGCTTCCAATGAATTCTGGAAAGGAATATTCCATTAGTAAAGCAAAAGAAATAATCAAAAAAAATCTCCAGAAAAATACCTACAAAGTCAATTTCACTGGGGGAGATCCTCTTGCTCAGTCAAAAGCAGTAGCAGAATTGGCAAAGTTTGTTCAAAGCAAAAAGATTCCAACATATCTAGAATCATCATGTTATGATTCATCAAAGTTTGCGCAAGTTCTTCCCTATATCGATTTTATAAAAATTGAATTTAAAACTCCAGAATCTGGTTTTGTTGATTCAAAACATTATTCTAAACTTTTAGAAAATGAACTCGATTGCCTAAGACTTGCAAAGAAATCAAAGAAGACCACATACATCAAAGTGGTAATAAGTTCTAAAACCCAATTGAGCCAGTTCAAGAAACTTCTAAAGCAAATATTCAAAATAGTATCGAAGACAGATCTTGCAGGATTTATAATACAGCCAACATATGGTATATCAGAGCCTAGTTTGGAACAACTATTCAGCTTTTATGATTCAGTTTATGAATATGATGCGCAAGTTAGAATAGTACCGCAGCTCCATAAATTCATAGGTGCACCATGATAAATAAAGAAAGAATAAAACGATTAATTCGTGAAATAATCGCAGAGATAGGAGAAGACCCAACAAGAGAAGGTCTAGTTGATACTCCAAACAGAATTGCAGACATGTATGAAGAGATATTCAAAGGATATGAAGGAGAATCAGAACTATCAGTAAAGTTCTCTGAAGATTCCGACATTGTAATTGCAAAAGATATCCAGTTTTATTCCATGTGCGAACACCACATGTTGCCATTCTATGGAAAAGTCAGTGTAGCATATGCACCAGACGGCAAAGTATTTGGAATCTCCAAACTGGTTCGTCTTGTTGAAAAATATTCTGCCAGACTGCAGATACAAGAACGAATTACAAAGAATATTGCTGATGAGCTATACTCTGAAGGAGTCAAAGGTGTACTAGTCATTGCAGAAGGCGAACATCTCTGCATGAAGATGCGAGGAGTGCGCAATGATGCCATAGTCACAACAATAGCATCAAGAGGTACTTATGACAAAAAAGAAGCAAGATCGGATGTTTTGAACCTGATATACAGCGGAAAATCTAAACCAAATATCGGTTAATCTAAAAAATTAAATAATAACAGCCAATGCAGGACTATTATGGGCGCACACAATAACATACATGTTCCAAAAGAATCCTGGCCCGCTTTCATGTGGTATGCAATAGAATTCTTTATTGTGTTGGGTGCTGGATTAGGAATTTCTCTTAATTCAATGGATTTCTTCAAGAAACTTGGTTTCAATGATTCCATGGATGTCTGGGCTTTCTGGGGAGTTATCGGCATAGTCTTTCTAGCATATTATGTAATCGTGAGACCGCTGATACTGAGAAAACCGATCTTATCTAAAATTTAGCTATATCTTGTCTCATCCGCAATCTTGGATTTGAGAAAGGCAAGTTTCCTGTTGTTGCATGATTCGCATTTTCCGCAATGAATCTTGCCATTTCCATAACAGCTCCAGCTCTTGAAGATCTGCTCGCCCAATTCTTTGTAACCCTTCTTTAAAAGATCAGTTTTTGAAAGATTATTCATAAATGGGCTCCATATCTTTATCTTCTTTCTGAGGCCCAAGTCTATTCCGTCAATCTCCCCCTCGTTCAAAGCCTTTGCAAGTAATCTTGCAAATGACGGTCTACAATCGGGATATTTCGTGTCTCCAGTATGGGCTCCGTATATGACAACATCAGCCTGCTTTGAAAATGCCCAAGCAGAGGCAATGCTGAGAAAAATGGCGTTTCTGATTGGCGCAACTATGGAATAATCAAATTTTGAAGGAATTGTTATTTTGGAATTGGTTAGGGCATTGGTGTTTTCGTATAGATCTTTCATAAATTTTATGTCCACTATTTTATGTTCTCTAAATTTTAATAATTTTGAAAACTGTTGTGCGACCTTTACTTCCTTACTTGCCTTTTGACCGTAAGAAAAAGTTATTCCATAAAGATCATATTTTTTTCTAAGATATGCAGCAGTGCATACTGAATCCAAACCTCCACTGAATATTATGATGGCTCTCAATATGAAAAACAGTTTCATCAGACCAAATAAAATGCTTGACTAGGCAATGGAGAGCAACATGGCTCCAGACAAAATCATGACAGATCCTGTTATGACTTTGAGTATGTTACGCTTGTTTGATATCTCCTTAAAGTACAAAATTCCCCAGGATACGGCAAAAAGCGTAGCTGTTTGAGAAATGGGATATGCTACAGTAATTCCTATTGACGCTATTGCCATCAAGACAAACAGACTGCCTGCATTGAATAAACTTCCTGAGATTACTCCTGCGACGATCTCTCTCTTGATCCATCTTCGTGATAAAAATAACAGTGGTATCCCAATTAGAAAAATCGACAGGCTTGATGAAAAGAATCCAGATTGAAGTGTATGTGTTGCCTGCATTGGTATGACATACGAACCCCCTACGATGCCGGATGCAGCAGCTATGAGGTATCCCTTTCTTTGAACCGTCGAGGTCTTTGAAGCGCTTGTAACAAATGGTAAACCAGCTAACAGTAATACAATTGCCCCAATTGCCAGTATCATGTAGCTAAATTTTTCTTCAAAGTAAAAGATTCCCCAGAGAAACGAGACCAGAATGCTAAAGCCTGCAAGAAGCGGAGAGGTTCTTGAAAGTCCTATCAGCCTTACTGAATAAAGTGCAAGAATGTTTCCTGCAGTCCAAATCGCACCGCTGAGAAGACCGCTTGGTAAAATTTCAAATCCCCAGAAAAAACTAATTGGTATTGCAAAAAGGATGACTCCTATTCCGGTGGATCCCTGTAGCTGCCAAATGCTTGCAACGGTAACCTTCCTGACTGGAACAAAGAAAGTTCCCCAACAGACAGCGGAGCCTATGGATGACATCAACCCAAATGGATTCAAGTATAGTTTCACTGCGAGAGTTGCAATATAACTCGAATTCTATCAAAATATGGTTTCTAAAGTTTAATTTCTGCCAAAATATTTTTCTTATATGGGATATCTGAAAGTTGAACGAGAAGAGGAAATTGTTCAAATCACAATAAACAGACAAGACAAGCTAAATGCAATGAATCTGGATGTCATGAATGAATTTATTTCTCTGCTTGATGGCTTAGAAAAAGATTCTTCAAAAGTCATTATTATCACTGGTGATGGCCCAAAAGCTTTCTCGGCGGGTGCAGACATTGAATACATGAGCAGCATTGGGCCAACAGAGGCAGAAAAATACGCATTGCGTGGACATGAAGTTTTAAACAAAATTGAAAAATTGGAAAAACCTGTAATCGCGGCAGTGAATGGGTATGCCTTGGGGGGAGGATGCGAGCTTGCACTTGCCTGTGACATCAGATTTGCATCTCCCAACGCACAACTTGGTCAACCTGAGGTGACATTAGGAATTTGTCCAGGATGGGGAGGAACCCAAAGACTATTGAGAATTGTGGGCCCGTCCAGAGCTAAAGATCTCATATTTTCTGGTAGAAAAATTACTGCAGAAGAAGCATTTTCAATGGGATTGATAAATAAAATAATTCCTTCCGAGAATTTACTCTCTGAAACTAGAGCATATGCAAAAACAATATCTAAAAACAGTAACTTTGCAATAGGAGTTTCTAAGATGCTTGTAAACAGAGGAACTGATGCTAATCTTGATACTGGATTGAAACTTGAAATTTATTCATGGGCTGTGTGTTTCTCAACCAAAGACCGAGAAGAAAGAATGCGTAAATTTGTTGAAAAGAAATAATGTTATACAATAAAGGCGCCCTTGCTTGGCTTGCAAATTACTGTAACACATTTTGTATCAGCTGAAGCAAATCCTTTCTCCATTGCTTTGCAGATCTTCTTATGATCTGCAGATTTTGATGTAAAGGAAATTACAGAAGGACCGGCACCGCTTATTGTCACACCTAATGCTCCAGCCTTCAGTGCATTTGTTTTAATCTTGTCAAATCCTGGAATCAAATGTTTTCTTGCGGGTTCCACAATTATGTCCTTTATTGAATGGCCTATCAATTCTACATCTTTCTTGATGAATCCTGCAGTTATTGCAGATGCGTTAGAGAGATTCTTTACATAATCAGATAATTTCACTTGTTGGGGAAGTACTCCTCTTGATACCTCTGTCTTTTTCTTGGGAACGCTAATTTTTGGTATGGCTACGCATAAAACCAAATCCTTTGGAGGCTCAATTTTTATCACATCAAACGGATCTGTTCTCACTATTACAAATCCGCCTAGAACCGATGCACTAACGTTATCATAATGAATGGATCCTGCACTAGCTTTCTCTCCAATTCCTGCAAATTTTACAAGCGTATTCTGGTCAAGATCAAGGTCAAACAACGCATCAAATGCAACCGCCGCAGCTGCAGCAGATGCTGCACTACTACCCATTCCAAATCCTGCAGGAACTCCTTTCTTGATTCTAATTAAAAGTCCATCTTTTATCTTGAATTTTTTTGACATTTCCTTGACTACTAGACCTGCTGAATTTTTTTCTAGTTCAAGAGGAACAGAATCTGAACTCTCGATAATTATTTTATTTCCTTGTTTTATTATCTGAATTTCATCATAATACGCATCAAGAGCTAATCCAAACACATCAAAACCTGGACCCAAGTTAGCTGTAGAGCTAGGGGCCCTTGCAACTACACTCTTCATTAAT
>CAMLDG010000056.1 GCA_946478655.1 uncultured Nitrosotalea sp. | reverse complement strand
AAAAATTGAGAATAACAAATTATTCTATGACAAGAACAGGCTAGAAGATTGTGACTCTGAGTGATGGTACCAATGGTATCTATGCTGTAACTTTGGCTTTTTTGAATTGAATTATTATCAAGGCAATAAAAAATGCTAGAAATGCCATGCTGACAAATAGCGTCAATGGGTTTGTCAGCGATTCCTGGAATGTTCCATATGGCAATGGATTTGTCCAAAATGTTCCCGGTGCAAAATAGATCTTTTGCCAGTATGATAATGACGTAACAGCATGGGCAAATATGGTACATGCCGCAAAAGCATATTGTATCTTTTTACTTGAAACACGTCTTGTAAACTGGTAAAACCCATATGATGCAATGATGATAACTGAGATCAAAAATGGCAACATGTATCTCTCAAGTGAAAGGTCTCTTGCAATCATGAGTGTAGTGATAAATGTGCTGACAAACCAAATTAGCACAAGTGATTCTGGGATACAATCTTTGAATTTTCTTACTTTCTGGATAACGTATCCCATTCCCACAAAGAAGAATATGGTTAACGGAATGCTGGAATAAGTCAGAGGGCTATTCCAGTTTACCTTGAAGGTGGAATTGGGAAATGCGCCAGGTATCGTGTGTTCTATTGGACTTGGAAATAGCGCATAATGGAACAGTGAGAGCATTCTAGTTGGCTGCAGTCCTTGTATTGTAGGATATGCAATGAACCAAACATCTCGATTATAGTTATCCATGTCTGACTTCATAACATGAATTTGTAAAATGGGATTTTTATAAAATCCAGGCTCTGTTAGCAAAAATGCAAACAGTGCAATACAGAAAAACACAAAAATTGTTAGACCGATTTTTAAGATCTGCTTTTTATTAATTGTTGTTCCAGGTTGTCTCTGGGATAGACCATTGAATAAAATTATCGCTGCAAATAAAACTGAAAATTCAACAGACAATAATTTTGAAGTAAATGCGCATCCAAGTGCTATTCCACTACAAATTAAATATTTTATTCGAAGACGACCTGTTTTAAAAGAATACAGTAGCAGCAATAGGGATAGCATGCTAAAGAAAACATAGTGAACCTCTGTCATTATTGTTCTACTGTACCACACCCAGAGATTGTAAAACATGAAAAAAAGTGAGAAAATTATGCCAGTGGTTCTGTTAAAGAGAATCTTTCCAATCAAAAATGCAACAACTACGCCAAGTGCTCCAAATACCGGGGACAGTGCGCGACCTGCAGCCATCTGTGAAATAGTTGGGGCATTGTGAAAATTATAACAAGTGAACCAATAACAAGACCAGTCGTAATAGTCTCCCGTATCCTGGTGCTCAAGACTCATGGGAAGTCCGATCAGAACCATGCGCAATGGGCTGTATGTAGCACCATGTGCTGGTATGTGGTATAACGAACCACAATTGTCAATTGATGCAAGACATGAATTTCCAATGTCACCATTTTCTATCAGGTGAATGTAGTTTCCGGCCCATCCTAGGTAGTTTATCTCATCTCCATGTAGTGGCTGTCCTTCCAAGTTGTAGGAATACATCAACATGGATGCAAGAAACAACACAATAGGAATTGTATATCTTGATTTTTTTCTCATAAAATGAACTAAATTCATGTAATCTAGCATCATTTTCTTGTCTTTTACAATTGATTGATATCTCTATCTGAACCTGCTGTCTAGTTTCTGCCTAAAAGATTATCAAATAAACTACTTTAGAACATTCTATGGAATCAAATCAAAAGACTTGGCAATTGACACGTGATCTAAAAATATCTAGAATACTAAATGGCATGTGGCAAGTGGCAGGAGGTCATGGTGATATTGATCCAGAGACTGCAATATCTGAAATGTTTTCATATCATGACGCAGGCCTGACAACTTGGGACATGGCAGATATCTATGGCCCTGCAGAAGAATATTTTGGAAAATTCATACAAAGACTGGAAAAACAACGAGGTATGGATGAAACAAAAAAAGTTCAAGGATTTACAAAATTTGTTCCAAACCCAGGACCGATGACAAGGTCAATAGTTGAACATCACATAAAAAAATCAATTAATCGAATGGGTGTTGAATCTATCGATTTACTCCAGTTTCACTGGTGGGATTACAATGATACAAGATATCTTGATGCGTTACATCATCTATCAAAGCTTCGTGATGAAGGAAAGATACGTCACATCGGGCTGACAAATTTTGATACTAGTACAATTGAGATAATGTTGGAACAAGGATTCAAGCTTGTATCTAATCAAGTACAATATTCTATACTGGACCAACGCCCACAAGTCAAAATGGCTCCATTTTGCAAGAAACATGAGATGAGTATCTTTGCATATGGAACACTCTGTGGGGGATTTCTGTCTGGAAAATATCTTGGCAAGCCTGACCCCTCAAGGTCAGACATGGATACGTACAGTCTACAAAAATACAAGAATATGATTGATGCATGGGGAGGGTGGAAGTTATTTCAAGAACTCTTGCATACCTTAAATGAAATTGCAACAAAACACGATTCTAGCATTGCAAATGTTGCTACACGGTATATACTTGACAAGCCTACCGTTGCGGGTGTGATAATAGGTGCTAGGCTTGGCATTTCTGACAATAAATCTGATAATCTCAAAGTGTTTTCGTTACAACTTGACAAAGAAGACGATGAAAAAATAAAAACAGTCATATCAAAAGCAAATGATCTTTTTTCTGTAATAGGTGACTGTGGCGATGAATATAGATAAGACTCTGGCATTTTCTTAATATTGCCAATGTATCCCACATGAATTATGAAAGCTCTAGTCTATGAAGAATACGCACCTGATGACGATTACAAAAAAATTCTCAAAATAAAGGACGTACCAGAACCCAAACCGAAATCAAACGAAGTTGTCTTCAAGGTTATAGTTGCAGGATTAAACCATGATGATATCTGGGGAATGCGCGGAAAACCAATTCAAATCCCAATGCCGCATATATCGGGAACTGATGCTGCAGGAGAAGTTGTTGCAGTAGGCGAGGATGTAACTGGCATCAAAGTTGGAGATCGTGTTGTTTCACACGGTAATCTATCCTGTAGAGTATGTATTGCATGTACTGAAGGACGTGAATATGACTGTCGATATAGAAAAGTTTGGGGTTTTCAGACAGGTCCACTATGGGGAGGCTATTGTGAATACACTCATCTTCCTGAGGTAAACGTAGTCAAAATTCCAGAGAACGTATCATGTGAAGATGCAGCAGCTGCGTCTATGACAATGACAACATCTTGGCACATGCTTGTGGGACGGGCAAAAATAAGACCAGGTCAAACAGTACTTGTCATGGGTGGAGGTTCTGGTATGGGAACATTTGGAATCCAGATTGCCAAGCTTTATGGTTGTGATGTAATTGCCACTGCAAGCGAAAATAAATTGGAAGAATGCATAAAACTTGGTGCAGATTTTGCTGTAGATCACAGAAAAGAGGACTGGAACAAACAAGTCTTTGAAATCTCAAAGAATCTGGCAAAACAGAAGCAATCAAGTCCTGGAATTGACGTAATCTTTGAGCACATTGGTGGGTCTCATTGGAACAAAGAACTTGCCTTGCTAAAGTATGGTGCGACTCTTGTTACAACTGGTGCAACAACTTGTTATGAAGTAAATTCTTATATACGACATATATTTTTCAAGGGGACAAACATCTTGGGTTCAACTCAAGGAACCCGCTCTGAGCTAGAATCTGGAATCTTCTGGATGTCCAAGGGGAAGATAAAATCAATCATTGATTCAGTCTATACTTTTGAAAATGCGGTAGAGGCCCACACTAAAATGTTAAAGGGAAACTTGTTTGGGAAAATCCTGATGAAACCTGCGTGATTTAAAAATTGATTGCCATATGTTTTTAGACTATGGTCTTTTACGTATGGCATTGGCATCAAAACTGACTAGTAGTTTTGTGATCTTTTTGGTCCTTAGTGTGACTATACCGTTAATGCATCTTGGGTATGCACAAACTACAAGTTCTGTAAACTTTTCTGCCAAGGGTGCTGTTGCAGAAAGTAGTAACTTTCATGGAGTGATAATGTGGACCATAATTCATGGAGACAAGGGTACAATACTCATCCAGTCTCCTGTGGGAAGGGGATTGGTTCATGTCTCCATATCAACAAGTAATACATGTGATTCGTCCACACCGATATGCCTCCTATCAACTGTAATTGATACTACAGACAATAATGTCTTCAAAGTAGGTGATACTGCTAGATACTCAATTGACCTTAATGCAAAACAAGAAACAGTATCACTGCTCACCGGTGTCTTGGCCGGATTTGATGTAACAATTAATCTTTCTAAAACCTGGGATAAAACTCCTGTATCATCCACTACCACTACATCTACAAATTCTACAACTATAGCAAATCCAGCATCAGTCTACTGTGTCAACCATGGTGGAAAGTTGGATATACGAACAACATCATCGGGTCAAACTGGTATCTGTGTATTTTCTAATGGTTACGAGTGTGATGAATGGAATTATTTCAAGGGAGAATGCTCACCTGTTACAATGTCTGGTGGTGTAAACTCTACCATCTCTTCTAACATAAATTCAACTGCAATAACAAATTCCACAGCTCCGAAAAACTTTACTCTGAGCCTAAATGAATCTGTAGGCATTACGGCAAAAGGCTAGAACATTCTGATCTGTTGACTTTGATGTATCCATTACCTGTATTCTATGAACGATTTTTCTTGCCTTTGTGATTCTTGTTCAAAAGTGACACCAAAAATGTACTGTTGTCAACTGACGAGTCGTCTTGTTT
>CAMLDG010000055.1 GCA_946478655.1 uncultured Nitrosotalea sp. | reverse complement strand
CCTGTAATTGTAAGTAATACAATGCTAACTGATCCTAATGGAACTTCATATTCTACTGTTCCAGTTAATGCATCTGTGAAAATAACTAGCAGTCTAAACCATATACTCAATTCTACTCAACCATTCATCTACTATGTCCAAGTCAAACAATTCAATGGCCAAGTTGATTTCATAGGAAAGTATGAGGGAATATTTCTTGGACCTGATACTCAATATGCATCTGTAGATTGGAAGCCAAATATGGCAGGATCATATTTTGTAGAGACATATGTGTGGAATTTTGATGCAGTTCCACTTTCTTCTACGGTACCACAAATCAACGTAGTACTTGTTAAATGACAAGACCCTAAATACAATAGTCATGGCTAGATTCAAACTTGTGGCTTTGGGTGGCACGTTTGATATTATTCACAAGGGACACCTCGAACTCTTGCGAAATGGATTTTCAATATCCTCAAAGGTAATCATTGGTCTGACTAGTGATGAACTTGCAAGAAAGAAAGGAAAAAAACCATATCATGATTATTCTACTAGATACGCGACACTAGAGAATACAATCAAAGAAAATTTTCCAAACTCCAAGTATGAAATAAGTAAACTTGACAATGATTTTGGTCCTGCGGTATTAGAAAAAGAGGTAGAAGCTTTGGTGGTAAGTGAAGAGACTTCATCAAAAGGCACCGAATTGAACAAGCTACGGTCTCAAAGAAACTCTCCTCCGGTTGAACTGATTGTAGTTCCAATGGCTCTAGCCAAGGATGGCACACGTATCTCTACAACACGAATAAAGAGATCTGAGATTGATGCCGACGGCAATATACTTAGTTGACAAACAACTTTTCAATCTTTGAGTAGGTTCCCTAAAACTCTACAATGTCTTGTAAGGTATTGAAAGAATTAACAGACCGAATGTTTCGCAAAATGTCTTCAGATATCACAGGTCTAAAGGAAGGACTTGATCCTGAAAATATTGCTCTCTGGTACAACAAAGTAATTGAGGAAGCAAAAGAGATGGCGCCTCCGTGGCTTGTGGACAAAATTGGTGTAAAACAGGACCCAATTCTTTATCTGAAATTTAACCTCAATATATCAAAACGAGCAGTTCGTTATCTAATGATGGCAATATCAAATAACCTCGATGACATGCCATATACGACTAGGTTGTATTTTCTCAAGGTGCAGGAATTAGTAAGCCAAGAAATGGACAAGTCTCTTGTCTAAAATTACTTTTTTGTTATTTCCACAATGTCTTCGTGAACTTTGGTCTCTGTGATTTTATTTGTTCCATCAATTACAGACTGGATGAAATCTGCAAAAGATTCTGCTTGAAACCTGTCCTTGAAAAGTATGCTGTGGGCAGACTTGTCTTTTAGCGATATTATTATTTCATTTTCAATTATCTCCAAGATACCGTTGATAAAAATTTCATTATCGTCTTTTATGTATATCAGGCTTGCAAGTTTTTGTGCTTCATAACTATCTGTGCATGTAATGTCTTTTTTCATATTATCTAATCAAACATGAACTTGTCTACTTGGTCTTTTGCTTTTTCTCGTTGTTTTTTGAATTCTGACAAGAAAGGTTTGGTAGCATCTTTTAGGTTACACTTGCACTCTCCACATAACAATTGTCCGCCCTTGCACTTTCTTGCTCTTTCATCAGATTCTTTTTCTGTGTCAAAAAAGTATCTCAGGTACCAAAATACTGGACATATGTTAAAGTTGGCACCAAGTTTTCGCTGAAGTTCAACAGTTGGCTGACCGCCAGTAAATGTGCTTGAGATCTTTTTGTCTACCACATCGTCGCTGTCTGTAGTAAATATGGCAGTCTCTGGAATTGAGGATGACATTTTTCCTTGCATTCCAAGTCCTGGTAGAAATTTGGAGTGGATCTGAGCAGGTTTTGGATATCCTAATTTTTCTGCAATATCCCTTGTTACCCTCCAATAAGGATCTTGGTCTATTGCGGCAGGTATGAGAACAGGTGTAGGGCGTCCCTCAATTATTGATGGCAAAAAACAAGGTGCTGCTTGTATTGGTGGAAATCCGATCATACCTATGTTTGTAGAATTTTCAAATCCAAAAACAGCTTTTACAGTAGAATAGGTAATTCTTTTTGCTATTTCAAGTGATATGGGGTAGATTCGCTTGATGTCTTTTGTATCAATTAGGATCTTTGTCTTTTTTGGATCAAATCCTATGGCGATGATATCTAGAATATTTTCTTGTGTAAATTTTGATACATCGTCCATTGATTTTCCATCGCTGTAGAGAAACTTTTCATCATCAGTTAACTGAAATATCAAATTAACATCGAATTTTTCTTGGAGATATTTTGTAAAAATCCATGGTAACAAGTGTCCCATGTGAATCTTGCCTGATGGACCCCTTCCAGTGTACAGGTAAAACTTGTTACCTTTCTCATATTCTGTCAAAATCTTGTCTAAATCTCTGTGACTGAAAAAGTAACCCAGCTTTAGCATTGGATGTACTTCACCAGTTATTTTTTCAATACGTGCCTCTAATTCAGGAGAAATCTTTTCTGTGCCAAACTTCTGCATGAGTTTATCGTAGTCAATATCTCCTTCTACGCTCCAAGGAGTTACTGTAAACTCTTCAGATGACATTCATGGTTTAGTTAGGTTAAGGTTTAAAAAGTCTTTTTGGCTTTTTGTGGTAATGTCACAAGTTCTGCATCCTATTGAGCAAAAAATTCTCAAGACCTTGATTGATAAGAAAAATCTAACACCTGAAGAACTTGCCACTGTGACAAAGCTTTCACTAGATCAGATAAGACGAGGTATAGAATGGCTCAAGTTCAAGGATCTAGCCAGTGTTGTGGAATCTGAGAAAAATCTCGTAACACTTGGCAAAAGAGGAACTGAAGCATTTGAAAAGGGATTTCCTGAAAGACAGTTGATCAATCATCTACGATCATTAGATGGATACTCGTGTGAAATGAATGATGTGAAAAATTTACTAAAAAATGAATTTGGTCCAGCTATTGCAAATGCAAAGAAGAATGGATGGGTTGAAATTCACGAAAACAGAATCATGCTAAAGGGATACCATGATGCCACATCTGAGGAAAAAATTATCAAAACCATCTCAAAAAATCCTACTGGAACATATCTGGAGGAATTTGAAGACAAGGATGCAGTAGAGTCACTGAAAAAAAGACCAGAGTTTATTGTTGTTAGCTCAAAAAAATCTGCTTTGGTAAATCTAACCGAAAAAGGTATGGAAACAGCCAAGACCGTACCAGATAACATTGATTTTGAAAGTGTTTCAGAGACATCATCTAGAGTAGAACCGGAAGCCAAAGTCGTAAGAGCAATAGATGTTGAAGCCAGTGCTCCAATAATATTTGCAGCAAAGAGCCATCCGTTAAGAGATGTAATAGATGAAGTACGAGAAATATTTGTCAGTCTTGGGTTTTCTGAGATAATTGGAAGTAATGTCCAGTCTAGTTTTTGGAACTTTGATGCTCTCTTTACACCCCAAGATCATCCTGCAAGAGAGATGCAAGATACATTTTACCTCAAGGATGTAAAAGGAAATAATATAGCAAAACCTGATCAGATAAAAAAAGTATCTGATGCACACAAGAAGGGTTGGAACTATCAATGGCAAAATGAAGAAGCAAGAAGACTTGTTCTAAGGACCCATACTACATGTGTAACCATTCGAGCACTTGCGGATCAAAAACAAGACGAAGCACGATTATTTTCAATAGGCAAAGTGTTTAGAAATGAAAAATTAAGCTACAAACATCTTGCAGAGTTTCATCAAGTAGAAGGAGTTGTAGTTGGCAAAAATGTCACACTACGAGACTTGATGGGATTACAGACTGAATTTTATCATAAAATGGGAATAAAGAAAATAAAATTCTGGCCAACATTCTTTCCATATACCGAACCGTCATTGCAATCTATGATATACAATGAAAAACTTGGCAAGTGGGTAGAGTTGTTTGGCATGGGAATTTTTAGATCAGAGGTAACAAAACCCCTTGGAATCAAAAATCCAGTTCTAGCATGGGGTGGAGGAATAGAAAGAATTGCCATGCTACGTTATGGTCTAGAAGATGTCAGAGAGTTGTATGAAAACAAATTTGGTTGGTTAAGGAGTGTGCCAAAATGCCAGTAGTCACACTATACTTCGACAGGATAAAAAAAATCCTTGGCAGGAGTATTCCTAAGAGGAAAATTATTGACACTTTGCCATTCATTGGACTAGATATTGAAGATGAGACAGCCGATCACATCAACGTAGAATACAGTCCAAACAGGCCAGATTATTCTACTGACTATGGGATAATTACCGGTCTTCAGGGGCTACTTGGAATAAAACTTGGTATGCCTGTATTGAAAATCAAAAACGGAAAATATTCTATAAAAGCAGATCCTTCTGTCTCCAAAATACGACCATATGTCACAGCAATAGAGGCAAGAAATGGCAAGCTCGATGATGAAACAATAAGACAAATAATTACAATGCAAGAAGATCTTCACAATGGATTAGGTAGAAGGCGAAAGAAGGCATCTATTGGAATACATGATCTTGAAAAAATAAAATTCCCATTATACTACAAAACTGTAACTCGAGAGCACAGTTTTGTTCCTCTGGAATCTAATGTATCCTTGACTGTAAAAGATATACTGGAAAAAACAGAGACAGGAAAAAAATACAAGCACATCTTGGAGGGACATGCCAAGGTACCTGTCATTATGGATTCCGATGGAAAAACCATATCACTTCCTCCTATTGCGAACGCAAAACTTACAGAGATGAACGCAAAGACACGAAATTTACTTGTAGAGGTT
>CAMLDG010000054.1 GCA_946478655.1 uncultured Nitrosotalea sp. | reverse complement strand
ATTTCTCTTAAAGCCGAGATTGCAAAGACATACCCTAACGTGACATCACTAAAAGAAGATGAACCGCTCTTGGGAGTTGAACCAATAGATGTCGCAATATCTCATGCTGAATATCTTTTCTTTGCTCCTCGTATACGAAAGACAGGCCAAGAAGCTAAGATGGAAATTCATTCAAAATTCAAAGATGCGACATCTTCAATAAAAAAAGGTGGATCAGTAATTTACAATCTTCCAACTGGCATAGGAGGAAATAATGAAACTATTTCACTACTTGAACATGTTTCTGGCCTTGAGATGGGTAAAAGTATTTCATATTTTTATTACCCTCTATCAAAAAATAATATTCCTGAAATTATTGGTTCGTTTAATGCAAAAGATGATGACAAGCTTGCTAAACTATTGGAATCTGACAAAAAGGGGAAAAAATTCGTGTCCATATCTTCGGCTGAAATTTTACATGCGATTAAAATTCTCACTCAATTTGCAAGTCTCTCTAGTGTTTTAGAAGTTTCCAAGTTTGCACAAGATTCCCAGACACGAAATGATCTAGTTCTAACTGAATATAATGATCTATTTCTTGATGACATGACAAATGGTCTTTATGATTTAAGATCACTTGGTACCTCTGTAGAAGGTGCAGGTACGATGATGTATCTGGTAAATGGTAGCATCAAGGGAATTGAGGGCTATGTCAAGAGATTAATTGACGAAATTCGTTCCACGCTGAAGAAAAATGAACTAAAAGCAAGCAGGACCAAAGTAGTTTTGGTATGGACTCAAGATTCCTATGAGATGAGAGGAGACAAGGTAGATATGCTAAACTCACTCGTTACAAAACTTCGTGATTACATTGGAGACGTTGAGATACATCAGGGACCTGAGTTAGATATTTTCCATAGTGATAAAACAACCATTATAGTAGCATGTTCAAAATTTGATTAAGATAAGATAACTAAAAACGGAAAAGACTCTGATGTTATTGTAATTAAAACAAATCCTCTTTGTGAGATATTATAATAAGGGTATATTCTAAAAAATAGTAAGAATTGTCTGACACATCCGATGCATCCAAAAATGATTTCGTAGAAAATCAAGAACACAGTATCAGCAAAGACGATGAAACAGAATCCATTTCAGGACTTGAGGAACTGAAAATTCAATTAGAGCAAGAAAAAGAAAAAACTTCTTCTTGTGAAAAAAAAATTCAATACTTGCTTGGAGATTTTGAAAATCTTAAGAAAAGATCAGAAATAGATATTCAGAATCGTGTAAACTCGATAACTGATGGGGTTGTTCTCAAATTTCTTGGAATATATGATGATTTTGTTCGTGCAAAAGATGCTTTATCCAAACAGAATGTAAATACCGCCGGTCTAGATGCTATCCTGAAAAACATGGACACATTTCTAGTTGAATTTGGAGTAACGCCAATAGAAGCAGTGGGTGAAATCTTTAACCCTAAACAGCATGAGGCAATTTCCATAAAAGAGGATCCTACATTGGATGACGATACAATCACGGCAGAATTTCGTAAAGGATATATTTTGAAGGACAGAGTTATTAGACCAAGCTTAGTGGAAATATCTAAGAGAAATATCAAGGAGATGAAGTAAATGGCTAAAATTATCGGTATTGATTTGGGAACAAGTAATTCTGCTGCGGCAGTCATGCTGGGTGGAAAACCTACTCTTATTCCAGCATCTGAGGGAACCACGGTTGGGGGAAAAGCGTTTCCTTCGGTTGTTGGGCTCACAAAAGATGGTCAACTAATAGTTGGTGAACCAGCCAGAAGACAGGCAGTAACTAACCCTGAGGGTACCGTAGTAGCAGCAAAAAGAAAGATGGGAACAGATCACTTTTTTAAAATTTATGATAAAGAGTACAAACCCCAACAAATTTCAGCATTCATCTTACAAAAAATAAAGAGAGATGCTGAGGCATTTACTGGAGACAAAGTCGAAAAAGCAGTAATTACGGTTCCTGCTTATTTCAATGATAATCAAAGACAAGCAACTAAAGATGCTGGACAAATTGCGGGTCTTGATGTTGTTAGAATAATAAATGAACCAACTGCTGCTGCACTTGCCTTTGGCCTAGACAAATTAAAACAAGATATGAAAATTATGGTGTTTGATTTGGGTGGAGGTACATTAGATGTTACAATAATGGAAATGGGTGGTGGTGTCTTTGAAGTAATGAGCACTTCTGGAGATACTCAGCTAGGAGGTACTGATATGGATAAAGTTTTGATTGATTATGTTGTTGATAGTTTTAGAAAAACATCTGGAGTTGACATTTCTAAAGATAATGCAGCCATGGTACGAGTAAGAGAAGCAGCTGAAAAGGCAAAGATCGAACTTTCTTCAATATTTGAAACTGATATCAATTTACCATTCATATCATATGACCAATCTTCTGGGCCAAAAAATCTTGAATTAAAAATAACCAGAGCAAAGTTTGAAGAGCTCATAAATCCAATAGTGGAAAGATGCAGACCTTCTGTTATGAAATCTATGGAAGATGCAAAGCTTACTCCTGCTGATGTTAGCAAAATAATCCTAGTCGGTGGTCCCACTAGAATTCCTCTAGTCAAAAAATTTGTAGCAAATCTAATGGGAAAGGAACCTGAGGCAGGAATAGATCCAATGGAAGCAGTTGCATTGGGGGCAGCTGTTCAGGCAGGAATTATTGGCGGTGAAGTCACAAGCGATATTGTACTTTTGGATGTAACTCCTCTCACACTTGGTTTAGAAGTTCTAGGAGGGTTGCGAGAACCTATAATTGACAGGAATACTACAATTCCTACTTCTAAAAGCAAGGTTTTCACAACTGCTGCAGATAATCAAACTGCTGTTACTATACATGTAGTTCAAGGGGAACGACCAATGGCTGCAGATAATGTATCACTTGGAAGCTTTAACCTATCTGGAATCCTTCCTGCACCAAGAGGTATTCCACAAATTGAAGTTAAATTCGATATTGATGCAAACGGTATACTCAATGTTGCAGCAAAAGATCTAGCTACACAAAAAGAAGCAAAGATAACCATTACTGCTAGCACAAAACTTGCCAAAGAAGACATAGAAAAAATGACAAAAGATGCCGAACTCTTCGCTGAACAGGACAAAAAGAAGAAAGACGAGGTATTGATCAAAAATGAAGCACAACAAGCTATCTATGCAGCTGAAACTTTGATCAGTCAACAAAAGGACAAGATATCACAAGATCAAGGTGTACAGGTAAGTAATGCAATAAAAGATCTAAAAGATGTTATTGATAAGAGCGTTGAAGAAATAAAACCAAAACTTGATTCACTAACTAAATTGATAAATGACATAAGTACAGAACTTTACAAAAATGTTACACCTCCACCTGGAGCAGCTGGACAAGGTGGACCTGAAGCAAATGCACAAAGTGGGCCTGATGCAACTGGACAGGATGCAGGCAAATCGCAGAACTGATCTTTATACAAGGGAAAGTGTAGTTGAGTTATAATGAGTTCCAAACGTGATTATTATGAGGTTTTAGGAGTCTCAAAAAGCTCAACTCCTGATGAGGTAAAATCACAATATAGAAAACTTGCTTTAAAATTTCATCCTGATAAAAACAAGTCACCTGATGCTGCAGAGCACTTTAAGGAAATCTCAGAAGCATATGCGGTGTTATCTGACTCTGAAAAACGTAAACTCTATGACACTTATGGTCATGCTGGTGTAGATGGAAAATACAGTACAGATGACATCTTCCAAGGTTCAAGGGCTAACTTTGAAGATATTTTTGGAGGTGCTGGTGGTTTTGAATCTATTTTTGAATCTATTTTCGGTAGAGGTGGAGGATTTCGGTTCGGAGGATTTGATTTTGGAGGATCTGGTAGAGTACGAGGCTCTGATCTTGTATATGATACTACATTGACATTAGAAGAAGCATTCAAGGGAAAAAAAGAAGAGATTGATCTGCCTAGGCTAGTAAATTGTGATACTTGTAACGGATCAGGTTGTGCTCCTGGTACTTCCGTGAGGACATGTTCTGTATGTAATGGTCATGGTCAAACTAGAGTATCACGCAGCAGTGGATTTTCTACATTTGTAACTGTACAACCATGTAATACTTGTAAAGGTCAAGGCAAGATCATAGAAAGACCATGCTCAAAATGTAAAGGAGCTGGAAAACAAAAAACAACAAAAAAATTCTCATTTGAAATTCCTGCTGGAGTCGAGGATGGAGAATATCGAATTCAGGGAGAAGGTGAATCAGTTCAAAACGGTGTAAATGGAGATCTAATTGTTAGAATACGAGTTCAACCGCATGATAAATTCAAAAGAGATGGTTCTGATATTTTCTATGATGCAAATATTTCTATGATTGATGCAGCATTGGGAAAAAATATCATGGTTGAAACACTTGAAGGTCAAGAAAAACTGGAGGTAGAATCAGGAAGTCAACCAAATACGATAATAAAATTAAAAGGAAAGGGGCTTCCTCGTCAAAGCGGAAGAGGTCGAGGCGATGAGTATGTTAGACTTGTTATCCAAATACCTACAAAGATGGACAAACACCAGCGTAAATTACTTGAAGAATTAAAAGACAGTTTTAACAGAGATTGATGAAATTGAGAATAGCACTTGATGTGGATGGAGTTTTAGCTGATGTCATTGAGTCTTGGTTGTCGTATAGTAACAAAATAAGACCGGCAATATCAAAATCTCAAATATCTGAATGGGATTTTTGGAAAAATCATAGTATAGATAAATTTGATTTTTACAATGAACTCTCAATATGTTGGAAATCCTGGGAAAGTATTCCTACTACAGAAAACAA
The DNA here is from genome assembly GCA_946478655.1 of uncultured Nitrosotalea sp. Next base: position 30 of record CAMLDG010000054.1, on the reverse strand, counting down.
CATTGCACATACTACTGCACAACTATCCCA
>CAMLDG010000053.1 GCA_946478655.1 uncultured Nitrosotalea sp. | reverse complement strand
TAATCATAGTTTGCCTATCATAAGTTGCGGCAGAATCAGTTGTTGGACCTTGTTCAAAGCCTGCATAATTTTGTTGAATCTTGACGAGTTGGTCTACAATACCCTGTGCATCTACCAGTGATGAGGCACGTGCTTCATCAATCATGGCATTTCTGTCTCTGCCTTCTGTATCAGTTGCAGTATTGTTGAGTCCCTTGTAGTCATTTGACTGCAAGTCAACTAACTGTTGAACGTGTATAGTATCAAATTGTGCAATTGCATTTTGGAGTGAAACTTGTGCTTGAGCATCAATGTTTCTGCCTCTGCTTGTTTCATCAGTGCTGGTACTTGTAAGGCCAGACCAGTTTCTCTTGGTTTGATCCAAGTCTGCAAACTGGTAGTAGCTCATGTATTTTGCCATGGCCTTTTGTTCTGCTGCTTGTTGTCTAGCAGCAATATCTGACCATGGATCATCTGCAAATACGGCATGATTAAGATAGACTGAACCTGCGCTGAACAAAAGTCCGGCAATCATTGAAAATGCTACTAACTGAGACTTCACGATTTTCTCTGATATATCAGCCTTTTAAAACTTTGCGCTGATCAGGTTCTAGCCTACTGATCGCTTGATATATTTGCGATCATACCAAGAAATGATGGCAGAGATTCTTGCAGTCAAAAACTTGAAAAAATACTTTGTCAAAAATGGTCTAACTGGAACTGACAAGGAGACCACAAAAATAGCAGACGGAATTTCATTTTCAATCAAGAATGCAGAGACATTTGTACTTGCAGGAGAATCAGGGTCAGGCAAGACCACAATTGCGCGCATCATACTACGAGCCTTGGAACCAGATTCTGGAACCATAGTCTTTGATGGACAGGAGATTACAAATCAAGGTCATCTAAAAAAGATAAGACTTGGCTGCCAAATGGTTCACCAAGACCCTTATGCATCAATCAATCCAAGGATGACCATTTTAGACATAGTAAAGGAGCCTCTTGAAATTCATAAAATTGGAAACAAGGAAGAAAGAAATCGTATTGCATTACACGCACTCAGCCAGGTAAAACTAGAGCCAGTTGGCGATATAATATCAAAATATCCACACATGTTATCAGGAGGACAAAGACAGAGAGTTGCAATCGCTCGAGCAATTGTAACAAATCCAAAACTTGTCATAGCAGATGAACCGGTTTCCATGCTAGACGTATCAGTAAGAATCGGAATATTGGAACTGATAAAAGAGTTGCAAGAAAAACAAGGAATATCTTTTCTTTACATAACACATGACTTATCCACTGCAAGCTACATTGGACACACAATTGCAATCTTGTATCGTGGAAAGATTGTAGAGACTGGACCAATCAGCGAAATTCTATCCAGTCCTCGTCACCCATACACTCAGGCACTTTTGGATTCAATCTCAAACCCAGACCCAGAGAATTTACACAGAGACCATAAGATACGCATCAATGAACCATCTGGAATACAAGAGCATCAGGGTTGCAGATTCATGGCAAGATGTCCTTATGCAATCGAGAAATGCAAACAGGAACCAGAATTAGAAAAAATTTCAGATACACGACAGGTTGCGTGTTTTGTAAAAATTAACTAGTTTGCAACTTCGGGCACATTAGAAATTCTGTGCGATACAACTTGTGAAACACCATTTCTTGGGAATACACCGTAGATCAAAGTTGCTTTTTTGACTACGGAATCTTTTAGTGAAACCATTATCATTTGACTGCCCTTAGCCCTGTCTTCAAGTATGGTAGAAAGTCTTTCAGTGTTCAATGCATCAAGGTGTGCATCGACTTCATCAAGCAAATAAAATGGAGACGGTTTTAGTTTTTGTAGTGCTAGCAAAAATGTAATTGCTGCAAGTGTCTTTTCACCACCACTGATTGATGTTGATTCTCTTTTTGGCTTGTTTGGAAATTGCACAAGATATGAGATTCCAGATGAGAAGATATCATCCTCATTTTGAATCTCAAGCCATGCGTTTCCTCCAGTCATCTTGCTAAATATTTCGCGTATATCCTTGTCCACTTTGTCATAAGATTCCAAGAAGGTCTGTCGTTTGCCCTTGTCAATCTCTTCTATGAATTTCACAATAGAGTTTCTCTCTTCTTCAAGCTCATTCTTTCTTGATGACATGGAGCGATACCCGTTGGAGATTTCAACATATGTTTCAGGAGCCCTTGTGTTTATAGAGCCTGCCAGTTTTCTTTTCTCAGATTCCAATTCCACTAGAATCTGGTCTACATCAAATGATTCTAGTAACGTGTTATACCCGTATGATTCCAAGGTTTTACGAATTCTTTCTTCATTTTCTGCCAAGTCACGAACATCACGTGCTATTGAATCAGATTGTCTTTCCATTCCGTTTACCTCTTTGCTCAAAGATCTCTCAGAGTCATACAGACCTTTTAGTTTGGAATCATATTCTTTTAGAGTAGATACTGATGTTCCGGATGTAGCAATGAGTTGTTGTTCTTTTTCTCTCAAGGTTACAAGTATGACATCTACGTTTTCTTTTTCTTTTCCAAGTGCACGTGATTGAACTTCGATATCGTATTTTTCATGATTCAACGAAGACTGTTCTTGTGACAAGAGTCGTACATTTGCTTTGAGCGAGTTCTCTTCATTGCTCAAACCAGTCAAGTTTCCGGTCAATTCCCTGAACTGTGTAGATATAGAACTGTGTGAGCCTAACAGACTAGAACGTTTTTCATTCAACGAAGACAGCAAGCTTGCGACTCGCGCCTGACCCTCGTCTGCATAGTTTTCCTTTGTGAGTGAAATGCGTTCATCCAAAGACGATTCATAGGACTGTAATTTTGAGATGTTGACCATGATACTCTCTTCTCTTCTTCGTAATTGAGATATTCTTGAGGTAAGTTGATCTTCAGACAAGTTCAAGCTCTTCAGTTTTGCCTTGATGTCTGAGAGGCTAAGACCTACATTTGCAAAACCAGTCTCAGACGAGTTGTACCTGTTTTCAAGGCTGTCAGTTATCCTCTCAAGTTTTTTGAGTTGACTCTTTTTGTTTTGGATAAATCTTCGCAAGAGTTCAAGTGATTGTACCAGCCCGTCTACTGATGTACTTAGCAAGATGATTTTGGTCAGGTGGGAGACTTTGGAATTTACGTCAACTACGACGGCATTTGCATCGGCTTCGAAGAATTGTCCGTCAATTGTAACTGCCTTGTAACCCTTTTTGGACAGCTCGTATGCTTTCTCCTTTGATTCAACAAGAACAATGTTTCCAAAAATGAAATTTTTGAGTGACTCGAATTTTTCATCACATCTTACAAATTCAGACAAGATTCCAAGAACACCCGAGTCTTTGTTTACAGATATCTTTGAGTTTGATATTGCATCTAGTGGAATAATTCTTATCTTTGGCAATTTCTTTTCTTGTGCAAACTCGGCCAACCCAAGTAATGTAGCAAAGTCATTTACAACCAGGCCTTTTAGCCAATCAGAGCCAACTGCAAGTAATGGTCTTTCATACTGTTTGTCCCATGTTAAAAGTTCAAAGACAAGACCTTGGATTCCAAGTCTCTTGGAATCTTCCTTTAGTTTTGCAATGGAATAGTCTTCATGCATTACTTCTTTTACAACTTTGATCTTGGCTTCATATTGTGCAGCAGCCTTGCTTGCCTTTTCAAATATCATGGTAGTTTCTTCAATGTCTTTTTCAATCTTGATGCGTCTTTCACGCATGTTTCCAAGTCTTGATTTTAGGTCGTTAATTGCCGATTCATGGCCTGCCCTTACCTGTCTGAGCTTTCTTTCAAGGCCCAACAGGTTTTCTTTCTCATCAAGTATTGATTTTACCCTTGACGAGTTTTGCTCTATCTTATTTTGAATGTCAGCACGTTCTTGTTCAAACTTTGACAATGAAAGTTTTGTTTCGTTTAATTGATCTGTGAGTTTTCTAACAGTTTCATCCACTCTAAGTTTGTTTGTAGCAATTTGTGATTGTTGTTTTAGTACCTGACTGATTTCAGAATCAACAGATGCAAGTTCAGCATTTGCATTCTTGCGGGTTTCATTTATTGCCTCAATAGAATTTTTCAGTTCTGTAATTTGGCTTTCCAGCAAGGCACGTTTTTCACTTAGTGTTACAAGTTCAGATTGGATTTCCGGAAGTCTTGAATCTATTTGTGATAATCTTCTTGCATTTGTTGCAAGTTTGCTGTTTGCAGATTCAAACTGGTGCATTGCTTGTGCAAGTTCAGAGTCAATTGCAGCCTTTGCCTGGTTGTACACATTAACTTCATCCATGAATTTTTGTTTCTCCTCTTCAAGTTTTTTTATTTCATCGCGAAGACTGGCACGCTGTTCATCAAGTTTTTTAGTTTCAGACTGGATTGCATTTAGATTTCGCTCTTTTGATATTTTTGTAGATTCTATGTCACGTAGTTTGTTTGATGACTGGATTGCATACAATCGCTTTAGTTCTTTATCTAAGATATCAAATCTGAGCTGGTTATTTCTTTCAAGTTCAAGTTCATCAATGCGTTTTTTTATTTCATCCATTCTGGCAAGTGCAATTTCCAATCGTCTGTCTGCCTCATCGAGTTGTTTTAGTGACTCGACCTTTTTTTCGTCAAAGTATGCAAGACCAATGATATCTTCAATTATCTTTCGTCTTTCTTCTGCATTAAACTCAGATATTCTTGTGATAGTTCCCTGTTGGACGATGTTGAGCTTGTGAATACCACAGTTTGCAACCTCTAGAATGTCCAAAACATGGTTTCTGAGGACCTTTTTTTGGTTTAAATAGTAGATATTCTCGCCATTTTCATCCATTTCCCTCGTAATGGTTACAGTATTCGAGTCTACAGGGATCTTTCGGTCAGAGTTGTCAAAATGACAG
>CAMLDG010000052.1 GCA_946478655.1 uncultured Nitrosotalea sp. | reverse complement strand
TGTGGAAAAGTTATCACCATGCTTATTTTTCTTGCACCTGCTCTTCTCAGGGCCTTGATGATTGCCTTTGAGCTTGTACCTCGAACAAGACTGTCATCAACTACAACAACATGTTTTCCTGAAATTACCTGAGTGATTGGAATTATCCAGCGGTTAATCTCGACTCGGTCTGCCTGATGAGGTTCAATGAAGCTGCGCAGTGGGCCCTTTCGGCTATACCTGTCTTTTAGCAATCCTTCCTCAAATGGAACTCCAAGCTCTTGGGCATATCCAAGTGCTGCAGGTCTTGCAGAGTCCGGAACTGGAATTACAATATCTGCATCCTTTATTGCAAACTTGCGTGCAAGAAATTGTCCTATTCTTTTTCTTGCCAGGTAAATGTTAGAGCCCTCCATCACACTTGATGGATGTGCAAAATATGTAAATTCAAAAGAACAGTGAGCAGGTTTTTTTTCTTCTGAAAACATTTCAGATTCAATACCTGCATTACTAATCTTGAGTAGCTCTCCAGGTTTTACATCTCGGACAAGCTTTGCCCCTACTGCAGAAAGTGCGGCAGACTCTGAAGCAACGATATAGGTATTGTTGTCTTCTCTATATCCCAGAACCATTGGCCTGAACCCTTTTGGATCACGTGCTGCATAGACTGCATTATCATCAGATACAAATGTAAAACAGAACGAGCCTACCATTTCATTTTTTAAAATAGAGAGTGCGTTTCCAAGCTTGCCATTATCAGCCATCAATGTAACAAGCCTCTGGGCAGCAATCAGGGTGTCACTGACATTTTGAGGAGTAAAAGTACATCCGCCAACCATTCCAGTCAGCTCTTCTACATTAGATATGGTACCATTGTGTGCAACGCACAAGTCCTTTACCTTTAGCGGCTGGGCATTTTCGAGGTTACTTTTTCCCATTGTAGAATACCTTACATGTCCAATTGCAGAAGGCGATTCGTATTCTCGTGTAACTCTATCAAATTCAGAGACTGCTGAAGATACTAGCCCTAGTTGTTTGAATGGCTGTTTTTTTGGTATGGCAACACCCCAGGCTTCCTGGCCCCTATGCTGTAGTGCACGTAATGCATCAATTACCATGGGGATGACATTTGCGCCATCCAGACTAAAGATTCCAACTACACCACAGTTTTCCTTAACCATGGGTTACAAGTCCCCCCAACGAGTTTAACCATTTTTCTTGTGCTTTATCAACCCTTACCCTAACTACAACACTTGATTTTTCTTGGAATGTAATCTCTTTACCTGAAAACATACCAATACGTGCGTGTGTGATTCCTCTTTGTTTTAGAATAGACATTACCTTTTTTTCATCTTGTGGTTTTACTACAAGCAAGAATCTTGAATGTGATTCTGAGAATAACAATTCATCGTGCATTAATTTTTCTGATGGGACTTTTTCAAGTGAAACTTTACATCCGATATCATTTTGGATGCATAATTTTGATACAGCAACTGCAAGACCTCCCTTTGAACAATCATGTACGGTTTTGACTAGACTTTTGTCTATCACATCCAGTACACTATCTTGTATTTTTTTAGAGGACTTCATTTCAACTGCAGGGCACTTGCCACCCACCAAATCATGGATGTATTCATAATATTCAGAACCACCAAGCTCGTCTTTTGTGATGCCAATCATGACAATCAAGTCACCGTCTACAATTTTTTGTGAGATCAGAGGTTTTTTCTCAATCAGTCCAAGTACTCCGATAAGTGGGGTTGGCTTGATTGGTCCCTCATCAGTCTCATTATACAGACTCACTTTTCCCCCAACACATGGAATTTGGAAATACTTGGCATAATCGGTAATTGCCTGGACTGACTCTTTGAATGTCCAAAATATTTCAGGGTCCTCTGGATTTCCAAACTGGAGATGGTCAACCATCCCTATTGGCTTTGCACCGGTGCAGACAACATTTCTGCAGGCCTCATCAAAGCATCCGATTACACCGTCTCTAGGATTTATGTAGCAATGCTTTGAATTGCCATCAATTTTTGCAGCAAGAAACTTGCCATTGTCTAGTCGTAGTACGGAACCGTCGCTGCCAGGTTTTATGACTGTCCTTATTCCTACTTCGTGGTCATATTGTGTGTAGACCCACTGTTTGCTTGCAATATTTGGATTTGACAGCATCTTCAAGAGTGTCTGGGACAAGTCTTTGGGAGTTTTTGGTTTTTTTATTTTTTCTATATCATTCAGATATTTTGGTTTAGATGAAGGCCTGTCAAGCAGTGGTGCATTTGCAACTACTTGGCTTGGAAGTTTTGCGACAGTATTTTTGTCAAGTTTTACTTCCATCAATGTGTCTTTTTTTACTCGGCCAATTACAGAATATGGAACTCGAAACTTTTCACAGATTTTTTTTAGTGTGCCAAGTTTTTTCAGGTCTGTTATGACAAGCATCCTTTCTTGAGATTCAGAGATCATCAGCTCAGACGGCGACATGTTCTGCTCCCTCTTGTGTACAAGGGACAGGTCAAGCTCAATGCCTACCCCAAGTGCATCTGCAGTCTCAGATATTGCACATGACAGTCCTCCACCGCCAAGATCCTTCATTGCCTTGATGCATTTTTGGTTTCTAGCCTCCAGAATTACCTCAATTACCAGTTTTTCAATAAACGGGTCAGGAATCTGGACCGCAGAGCGGTTTTCTGCCTCAAGTGTATCAGATGCAAATTGTGAGCCACCAATTCCATCGCGTCCGGTGGAGCCACCAATTAGAACAACATAATCACCTTTTTCTGCCCTGTTTTGTATCAAGTTCTCTTTTTTACCAAACCCAATCGAGGCAACATCAACTAGAGCATAATTTGTAAAACACTTGTCAAACTCTATCTCTCCTCCAATTGTTGGTATGCCAAGACAGTTACCATAATCTGCAATTCCACGTACTGCATTTTTGAAGAGCCACTGAGCATGTTTGTCTTTTTGTATATCTCCAAATCGTAATCCATCCAAGATTGCAATAGGTCTTGTACCAGCAGACAAGATATCACGTATTACTCCACCAACACCTGTTGCTGCACCACCATATGGTTCTACTGCAGATGGGTGGTTATGACTTTCAATGTGAACTGTTACAACATATCCATCGCCAACATCGAGTACTCCAGAATCATAACCTGGGCCAGATATCACACGTTTTCCTTCTTTTGGCAAAATCTTTAGATGTTTTTTTGATGACTTGTATGAGCAGTGCTCGGACCATTCTGCTGCAACAATTTGTAGTTCTAGTGGATTTGGTTTTCTTCCTATCTTTTTTTCAAGATATTCAGACTCCTGCGGAGTAAGACTCATGCTGTTACGCCCAGTGTATTTAGAAGAGATTCAAAAATTAGTGATGCGGGTTTTGAGTTGTTTGGATTGATTATCTGCTCCGCAGACCTTTCAGGATGAGGCATCATTCCTACAACATTTCCTTGCTTGTTGCAGATACCCGCAATGCCAAGAGATGCACCGTTGACTTCCTCTGCATAAGTAAATACAATTTGATTATTTTTCTTTAGTAATTCAAGTGTCTTGTCATCTGCATAGTATCTTCCCTCACCATTTGCAATTGCGATTGGTATTCTTTGGCCCAGTTTGAGTTTATTTGTAAACGGAGTCTGGTTGTTTTTGACAACTATCTCGGTCCATTTACACATAAAATTCAGTGATGTGTTTTTCAGTAATGCACCTGGCAAAAGACCAGACTCGACTAGAATCTGAAAACCATTACACACACCAAGAATAGGCATGCCCTTTTCTGCCATTTTTTTTACATCTTTTATGACAGGGCTATGAGCTGCAATCACTCCTGCCCTCAATCTGTCACCATATGAAAAACCGCCAGGCAGTACTATTGCATCAATGTTTTTTGGTAGTTCATCAGTGTGCCACACAAGTTGTGACTGGAGATGAAAGACATCAGTCAATACATGATGCATATCACGATCGCAATTGCTTCCGGGAAATACTATTACTGCAACCTTCACAAACTACATTAGTTTTCAGATATATTAAATTGAATCGGCAATAATTTTTTGAAACTAAATCTGAATGTAGCCTATTTTATAGAAGACATGATGATCGCATGTTGTAAATAGCGATCAGACACGTGCTAGAATTTGTGTCCCTATCGTTTTATTACAGAGCATGTTTCTCAAAGCAAGATGCTAAAATTAGGAAATCTACCTCCGGTTACCACAACCCTAGTTGTTGTAAACATCCTGGTTTTTGCATATGGGATATTTAGTAACACACAGAATTCAATAATTTCCAACTATGGGTTTGTTCCAAATGAATTATTCAAGGGAGGATATCTTTCAGACAGCATTCTGAGATTATTTACGTCAATGTTCATTCATGCAGGCATTGCACATATCGCATTCAACCTGTTTGCCTTGGCATACATGGGAGGATTTGCTGAGAGGTCAATTGGTAGACCAAAATTTATCGTACTATACCTGTTAGCAGGGCTTGGAGGCGCGCTATTTCATGGAATCATTGCGTCATACATACTCGGAAATGGAAATTCTGTACTCATTGGAGCATCAGGTGCAATATCAGGCATCCTTGGAATCTCTGCAGCACTTGGAGACATCAGAGGATATTACTGGCTTGCAATCCAAGTACTCTACGTATTCATTGGCTCTGTCGCATCACTTTCAATAGCATTTGCGGCCCATGTCGGAGGATTTGCTACAGGACTTGCATTGACTAAACTTTTGATCGAGTTAGAGCGTCATAAGAGAAACCCGTATAGAAACTTGCCTTGAGATTCTCGTTTTTTATTATACAAAAAATAAGATCAGAAAACTAGTCTGCAGAAAAATTATTCACATTTTCATATGAATTTATTTTCAAAAAGAGTGGAATCGTTTTTATTCTAATATT
>CAMLDG010000051.1 GCA_946478655.1 uncultured Nitrosotalea sp. | reverse complement strand
AGTTGCTTTCTCTAATGGATGGTCTTGAAGCTAGAGGAAAAGTAATAGTCATATCTGCAACCAATAGACCAAACGCAATTGATCCGGCCCTTAGAAGACCTGGAAGATTTGATAGAGAAATTGAGATCAAGGTGCCAGACAAGAAGGGTAGAAAAGACATCCTAATGATACATACAAGAAACATGCCACTTAGTGATGATGTTAATGCAGACAAGATTGCATCAATAAGCCACGGCTATGTAGGAGCTGACTTAGAATATTTATGTAAAGAAGCTGCAATGAAGTGCCTTAGAAGATTACTTCCAGAGTTAAACTTGGAGGATGAAAAACTCCCACCAGAAACACTTGACAAGCTAGTAGTCAACGGTGATGACTTTCAGAATGCCATAAGAGAAGTCACACCATCAGGTATGCGCGAAGTATTCATTGAGAATCCTGATGTAAGCTGGGATGAAGTTGGAGGACTTGAAAGTGTCAAGCGTGAATTACAAGAAGCTGTAGAATGGCCAATGAAATATCCTACGTTATACTCCAAGTTAGGACACAGAATGCCAAGAGGAATATTATTACACGGTCCTAGTGGAACTGGAAAAACTCTAATGGCAAAAGCTGTTGCAACTGAAAGTGAAGCCAACTTTATTTCCGTAAGAGGACCAGAACTATTATCAAAATGGGTAGGCGAATCAGAACGTGGAATAAGAGAGATATTCAGACGAGCAAGACAGGCATCACCTTGTGTAATATTTTTCGATGAAATCGATTCCATTGCTCCAATACGTGGAGTTGGAGGAGAGACAGCAGTAACAGAAAGAGTAGTAAGTCAGCTTTTGACTGAGTTAGACGGAATAGAAAGCTTGCATGGAGTTGTAGTGCTTGCTGCAACAAATAGAGCTAACATGATAGATACCGCATTGCTAAGACCGGGTAGATTTGACAAGATAATACTAGTTCCATTACCAGACAAGGAAGGAAGGAAGAAGATTTTGGAGATAAATACAAAGGAGATTCCAGTAGTAAGGGAGCCCATGGCAAACGGCATGAAGAATCCAGACTTTGTAGACATTGAAAAAATTGCAGAAGCAACAGATGGAATGAGCGGTGCGGATGTAGCATCAATAGCAAACACTGCAGTATCACTTGTAATACATGAATTTCTTGACAAGTATCCTGATCAAAAGGAAGCCGAAAAACAGGCTACAGAAGCAAAAGTAACCATGAGGCATTTTGAAGAGGCTGTAAGAAAAGTAAAGACCCAGAAGGAACTAAAGATAGGCGAAAAAGTCGCAGTTCCGTACTATAGGTAATTTTAATAAAATAACTTTTCTAGTTCTAGTAAATGTCACAATTTGGGTACAGGGGTAAAGGGTTAGAATTTCTTACAAGTAACAAGATAGAGATAGGAAGTCAAGTAAAGATTCATGCCGATTCAATTTACACAGGAGTCATCATGCCAAGATATGAACACAGTGATGATCGCCACATTGTTTTGAAACTAAAGAGCGGATATAACATAGGTCTTGAACTTGACAAGATAAAAAAAATAGAGTTAGAATCTCCACCGATGATGAAAAAAGAAACCAGTTACAAATCACAACAAAATCCAAAACTTCCAAAAATTCTTCTCTTGTCAACAGGAGGTACAATCGCAAGTAGAATAGATTACAGAACTGGTGCAGTCACTCCCGCTCTCACTGCTGCAGAACTTAATGCGAGTGTACCAGAACTTGCAACTATTGCAAACATAGACACTGAGGTACTTTTTTCAGAATATTCAGAGAATTTACTGCCTCAACATTGGATAAAGATTGCAGAGAAATTAGACTCTTATGCCAAGTCAGAGTATGATGGAATCATAGTGGCGCATGGTACAGACACTATGCAATATACAGCATCAGCATTGGCATTTTCCTTGACAGGATTTCCAAAGCCAGTTGCACTAGTAGGTTCCCAGAGATCATCAGATAGACCATCATCAGATGCAGCGTTGAATCTAATTGCAGCTACAAGATTTTTGATAGAGGTATGTTCTCCAGGGATTTTTGTTGTGATGCATAGCAATTCAAGCGATGACGAGATTGCCTGCAACTGGGCAACTCGTGTAAGAAAAAATCACACTAGCAGAAGAGATGCATTCAAGACAATAGGAGGCCCTCCGGCATACATTGTCAAATCAACAAGCATTGAAAAAGACAAACAGTTTGACATTCCAAAAAGAGAATATGCACCAAGAATCAAGTTTGATAGTCGTGTACTACTTTTGAAATATTATCCAGGATTTGATCCCAAGATTGTTGATTATGCGATAGACTCTGGATATAGAGGAATAGTAATCGAAGGAACTGGACTTGGGCATGTAGGAAAAACAATGTATGGAGCAATAGAAAAGGCCAAGAAAAATGGGTTGTTCATAGGAATGACCTCCCAGTGTATTGACGGAATGGTAAGAATGACCGTATATGACAGTGGAAGAGATCTCTTGAATCTTGGAGTTGTGCCGCTTGGAAACATGATACCAGAGACTGCACTTGTAAAGACAATGTGGGCCTTGGCAAATTCTAAAGATTCTAACGAGATGACAAAACTGATGAAAGAAAATATTGCTCTTGAATTTTCAGACTAAGCTTTAAAGCAAGTACAAGAATAAAATTACAAATGTCCGAAATCCAGATTGATAAGATAGGACTTCTTGTAGGATTAGAGATTCATCAACAACTTGCAACTGGAGCCAAGTTGTTTTGCAGATGCAAGCCTATTGAATCAGATGAGTATCCAATTAAATTTTCACGCAAATTAAGAATAACAAGTAGTGAGCTTGGAGAGTTTGATCCTAGCGCTATTTTTGAGAAGAGTAAAGAAAAAACAATTTTGTATTCTGCAAATCCAGAGAGTAGTTGTCTTGTAGAACAAGATGATGAGCCTCCACATGATCTTGACCCTAATGCAAAAGAAACTGTTTTGATCATGTCATCAGCATTAAAATCAAATATTTTCAATGAAATCTATGTCATGAGAAAGCTTGTGATTGATGGTTCCAACACATCAGGTTTTCAAAGAACTATGCTAGTATCCATGGGCGGCAGTCTTGAAGTAAACGGTAAAAAAATTGGAGTTCAAAGCATCTGTCTTGAAGAAGATGCTGCAAAGTTACTCCAAGACTCGAAAGAGACAAGAGAATACAGTTTGGATAGATTAGGAATACCACTAGTAGAAATTGCATTGGATCCAGTCTCAGGCACACCAGAAGAGATCAAAAACATTGCTTTGACGTTAGGCAGAATGTTACGTGCAACAAAAAGAGTAGGAAGAGGCATAGGATCAATCAGGCAAGATGTCAATGTGTCAATAGAGGGAGGCGGTGCAGTAATAGAAGTAAAAGGCGTACAGAAATTAGATCAATTAGAAAAGGTCATCGAGTATGAAGCAAAAAGACAACATGGTCTAAAAATTATTGCAGAAAAACTACAGACATTCAATATAGAAAAAATCACCAAAGAAAAAGATGTAAAAGATGTATCAAACATATTCAAAAGCTGTAAATCAAAAATAATTCAGAAATCTCTTTCAGAGGGCTCCTCAATCAAGGCAATGAGAATCAAAGGTTTTGCAGGAATGTTCGGATGGGAACCATATCCAGGAATAAGATTAGGAAAACAATTAGGTGAGCTGGTTAGATTTTTCGGGTTGGGTGGATTGTTTCATTCCGATGAACTACCAAATTATGGCATAGAAGAATCAGAAATTCAAGAAGTAAAAAATATACTTGAGATAAAATCTAATGATGCCTTTATCATTGTGGCTGGAAATGAAAAAAAACTAGACATTGTAATAGAATCCATCATAAAACGAATTGAAGATGCAAGAAATGGAATACCTGCAGAAACAAGAGCTGCTACAATTACAGGAGAAACAGTGTTTTTACGACCAAGGCCAGGTTCTTCAAGAATGTATCCAGAAACAGACATACCGCCAATCATTGTAGAAAATACAGAGATAGAACAAGCAAGAAATAAGATTCCAAGATCATGGGAAGAGAATCTCATGGCATTACAAAAACAATATGAATTAAATCAACAACTTTCAGCACAGATATTTGATTCCGAGTATCTAGATCTGTTTGAGACAATATGTAAAGATAAGAGAATTTCTCCTAATTTTGTAGCATCAACTCTGTGTGGTACAATTACAAACTTGGAACGAAGAGGATTGGATTCAGCACTATTAAGGACTGGAGACATTTTTGAAGCCTTTAGGTTAATAACAGATGGAAAGATAGCAAAAGAATCACTTGAAATGATATTTGAGAGTATCATGAGTGGAAAATCTAAATCCATATCAGATGCAATCAAGTCAAATGCATTGAATACCGTAGAAGATGCAGAATTCCACACGATCCTGGATGAATTGGTAAAATCTAATTTTGGAATGATAAAAGAACAAGGACTAAGATCAATGGGTCCTTTGATGGGCCTTGCCATGAAAACACTACGTGGAAAAGTAGACGGTCAGAAATTAAATCAACTTTTAGAAGATAAAATAAAGATCAAGATAGACGAAAAATAAAAAGTGCGGGAGGTGGGATTTGAACCCACGAACTCCTAAGAGATAAGGTTCTGAGCCTTACGCCGTTGACCAGGCTAGGCGACCCCCGCAACAACGTGAGAATTAAGATCCTACAATAAGTGTCTTTTTTATGCTCATCAGTGAGTTTGAAAATTATTTACCCTCATTGATCATTTTATCAATTATAGGTACAGCATTTTTTAGCTCATGTATCCTAATTGCTCGATCATCTTCAAAAGATGTATTCCACGGCTGTGAGTAAAGTATTACAGATTTTCCTTTGTCCAACATGCTTTTTGCATTGAGAGGCGAATCATCAATAAATACATCATAATCTAATCTCGATTTTTCTATTCCTTCTAACACACCAACATAATTTTTGAAATTTATTTTATGCAGTTTGAGCCAATTTTTTACATCGTTATGAGTAGACTCGTCTCGTGCAGTTACAATGTC
>CAMLDG010000050.1 GCA_946478655.1 uncultured Nitrosotalea sp. | reverse complement strand
AGATCTCCTATCTGTTTCATTTTATGTTTAATCTCCGTTTGACCTCATTTGCTATCAAGTCTGATGTTGCTTTGAATGATAATGATAATGCATCTGAAATCGTCTTGATATCGTCTGATTCTACTTTGAAATGTCTTATTGTTTCTTCATGTTTTACGATCTTACATCTCACAGTAAAATTTCTCCCTTGCACTGAGATTGGTACTGAAACAATCACTCTTGGAACTAGATAACGACTAGATGATCTTACTCGTACTCCCAAAGTGCCCGTCTCTGAAACTAGTGTATTGATCAGGGTATTTGTAGAAGAAGAATCACATATTATGGAAACAAGATTGGTAGGTCTTCCTTTCTTTGTTATGCCGCCTGTTACAGTGACATCCTTTGCACCATTTGCAATTAATCTGTCAATCATATGTCCTATTGTTTCACCTGATACATCGTCTAGGTTTGTTTCAAGAACTTGTATGGTATCTAACTGAAATTCTTCTATTGGCTCACCTTTGACAATTTTTAAAACATTGGGAAATCCATCAAAATCTTTACTTCCTGCACCATATCCTATTGATTTTATTTTCATTGTAGGATAAAATTCTGAACATCTATCTGCTAAATTTACAAGTAAGCTTGCACCTGTTGGAGTTGTGAGTTCTTCTTTTGCCTGTCCTCCACAAATTGCTATGTCAGAACTGCGGAATATTTCAAGAATTGCGCTTGCAGGATTGGATACTGTTCCATGAGAAAACGTTAGAGTACCACCGCCCACTGCCACTGGAGTTGAAACAATTTCATCTGAAAACAATTTCAAATCGTCTAACGCAATGGCAGAACCTATGATGTCTATGGCTGTATCAATGCTAGATGCTTCATGAAAGTGTACAGATTCAAGTGGTTCTCCGTGTATATTTGACTCTGCATGAAGTAATGATCTTATGCTTTCTTTTGCAAAAACTTTGGCATTTTCAGATAATCCTATCTTGTCTGATGTAGATAAGATACATTCCTGAATGTCAATTCCTTTTCTTTCATGATAATTCTCACTTGTCTCTAAAACAAGATATGTTGCCTCTGTTCCATATTTGACAGTTTTTTCAAAGTTCATCTTTGTGATTTTAGAGCCCTTGAGAAATTCTTCAATTGAATATGAACCATCTGTGATTTTGGACTTGTTTGCACCCATGTTAACTAGTGAAGAAAGTAGCATATCCCCTGAGATGCCAGCTACCTGTGCATCAATTACAAGTACCATAATTTTCTAAACATACTAGAATGCATATAAATTGTAATTTGATTCGTAATCTGATTATTAGATCATCATCACTACGAGTCTAGTATGGACAGTCAAGTTTAATTAGAGATTACATTGAGGGCCTTTTATGATTACAATCATCGGTTCAGGAAAAGTAGGAGGGGCTGCAGCTCTATTCACAGCTCTTAGAAAAGTCACAGACGAAATATTGCTATTGGATGTAGTACAAGGACTGCCACAGGGAGAGGCTATGGACATAAACCACATGTTGGCAGAAAAAGGAATTGACGTAAACGTTAGGGGATCAAATGATTATTCTGAAATGAAAGGCTCTGATATTGTAGTTGTAGTAGCTGGTTCTGGAAGAAAACCTGGAATGACAAGAATGGACCTATTGAAGATAAACGCGTCCATAGTCAAGGGTGTTGTAGAAAACATTCAGAAATTTGCTAAAGATGCTATGATAGTTCCTGTGACTAATCCATTAGACCCAATGGCATACCTTACGTACAAAGTTTCAGGATTCCAAAAGAACCGAGTATTTGGAATGGGTGGCATGCTTGACTTGTCACGTTTTACACAGTTCATTCATGAATCTACTGGTTATTCCAGGAACTCCATACGCGGTCTTGTTATAGGTGAGCATGGTGAAAACATGTTGCCACTACCACGATTCTCTACCGTATCAGGAATACCATTATCTTCAATATTGCAAAAAGAGAAAATCGAGGAAATTGTACAGGGTACTAGACAGGTTGCAGCAAAGGTAATCGAACTTAAGGGTGCCACTGTTCATGCACCAGGCAATGCAATATCTACTATTGTTGAGGCAGTACTGAATGACACAAAGCAGGTCATTCCTGTGGCAACATATCTAGACGGGGAATATGGGTATTCTGATGTATCAATTGGTGTTCCTGCAGTTATTGGCAAGAATGGCGTTGAAAAAATAATAGAGCTAGAACTGGATTCAAATGAAAAAGAGTGGTTCAAAAAGGGAGTAGAAAGCGTCAAAAACGCTATTTCAAATCTTGAATACTAATTAAATTTTTAACACACTCTAATTATCAAATAGTGTTGGATCTTACAGAAATATTGGAATCACTTGATCTTGGAAAGATAAGCGTATCAAAAGCTAAGAAATTGCTTTCTCTTTACTCTGTTGAAAAAATCGAAGATTTTGCCAAGATTGATGTTAGTAGAAAACTACGACGTGGAATACCGGAGGTCGTATTTGCTGAAAAAAAAGAACTTTCGGATCTTAAAAAAATAATTATTACACTCACATCTAAAGCAGATTCTGTTATTCTCTCTAGGATAAACAAAGATCATTACAAGAAGATATTGGTTTTTTCTAAAAAAAATAAATTGAAAATATACACTGGAAAGAATACTACCACCATCTTGTACTCTAAAAAATTAGGTTCTACGGGAGGAAAGGTGGGTATACTGACAGCAGGAACTTCTGATATTGGAGTAGCTGAAGAAGCAAGATTGGTATGCGAGTCTATGGGGTGCAAATGTATCTGTAGTTATTATATTGGAATCGCTGGTATTCACAGACTTTTTCCAGTAATTAAGAAAGTTATACGCGAAGAGGTTGATGTAGTTATAGTGGTTGCTGGCATGGAAGGTGCACTTGCATCAGTAGTTTCATCTTTGGTGGATATACCAGTAATTGGAGTGCCCTCATCAGTTGGATATGGTTATGGGGAAAAAGGAGTTGCGGCACTTGCATCTATGTTACAAAGTTGTACTCTTGGACTTTCTGTTGTTAATATTGATAATGGAATAGGTGCAGGTGCATTTGCAGCCAATGTTGCAAATAGAAGTGTGCGAAAGAAAACTAGGTCTTAATAATTCCAAGACTTCCTAACTCTGATCCTATTCCATATCCTATGAGCGCAATACCAGTCCCAAGCCCTGCCATTTCCAATCCTCCTCGCAACATGCTGATATTGGCAATCCTTGACTTTATTGCTCCTATTATGAAAGATGCAGAAAGACTAACCCCGATTGCCACAAAAAGTGGAACAAATCCGCTCAAAAAGAAATATGGAATGATTGGCAGTATTCCTCCTACTAGAAAAGCGCCAAACATTCGAAATGCGCTCTTTAGAGGACTCCCAACTATCTCTAAATTCAATTTGAGTTCTTCTGTAAGCATTGTATCTAACCAAACTTTCTTGTCTGATGTTATTTTGTTTACAATTTTTTCTAAATCTTGACCCGTGAATCCTTTTGCTTTGTATACGTCTTCTATTTCTCTTCTTTCTGCTTCTGGGACATTATCCATCTCCCATCTTTCACGTTTAATTTCTGAATCTAAAATCTGTCTTTGTGACTTTACTGCAAGATAATTTTGAACTGCCATTGCTTTTGCTCCCGTAAACATTGCAACAATGGCTGCAAGTATGATTATGTTGGATGATACTTCTGCACCTCCAACCCCCGCAACAAGTCCTAGTGATGTGTTTATGCCATCACCGAATCCAAATACGAAATCTCTTATCGAACTACTCTCTTTTTGATGTGCTTCAACATGTCGTGGTTCTATTCCGCTCACTGTATCTAGTATATGTCACCGATTTATATGTCAAAAGTAAAAATTTTCAAAATAGTATGATAAGGTAAACGATTTATATCATAGTAGAAAGAACTCGAAGAAAGGAATGGCAGGAAGGAGAATAGTTCTAACTGCAGATCGTAGCCTTATGACTAACTATAGGGGTAATTTCCTTTATGGGTTTATAGCATGTGGTCCTTACGAAGTAGTCCCTGAATGGGTCTTTGACAAGGTATTTTGTCCTCCAGTTGAGACTGACCAAATAACTGGTGAAGCCAAAGTTGCTCAAGTGGGATTACGTAGGGTTGAATCTGCACTATTACAAGGTTACAAAAGAGAAGATGTGTTTATTGCAAATCCTGATTATCTTGAAAAATGCATTGGGCCTGACACTAAAGTAGTTGGGATAAATGTAATGGATCCACTTGGTATGGCTCCAGTAACTACTACAATGTCGCCAGAAAAACTCTCTTACGTTGCAATGAAATTCAAGAGAATGTGTGCTAAAATAATTCAATTAAAGAAAAAGTACAACTTCCATGTTGTAGTTGGCGGTAACGGTGCATGGGAACTTGCAAAGACTGATAGAATGAAAATTCATGGAATTGATACTGTTGTTGTGGGAGAAGCAGATGAATTAGCTTTAGATCTTTTCCACGATCTTGAAAAGGGCGATGCTCCAGAATTAATGCACTGTTTTGTTAAAAACATCCAAAATATTCCGATGATCCAAGGGCCCACTGTTAACTCTCTGATTGAGGCAATGCGAGGATGTGGAAGAGGCTGTGACTTTTGTGATGTAAATAAAAGATCTAAAAAAGATTTGCCGCTAGAAAGATTGCAACAAGAAGCAAAAATGAATCTAAATTATGGCTTTGATTCAATCTGGTTACATTCTGATGAAATGCTTCTCTATGGATGCGATAATCGTAATTTCCAACCAAACTATGATGCTATAATTGAATTGTGGAAAGGTTTGAAATCTTTGGGTGCTAGATTTGTTGGAACTACTCACATGACATTTTCAGCTGTATGTGCTGATCCTAAACTCTTGCATGACATGTCTGCAGTAAACGGCATGAGCAATGAAAAATGGCTTGCCACAAACCTCGGAATTGAAACTGTTGCACCAAGAATGGTTAAGAAACATCTTGGTGTAAAAACAAAACCATTTTCAACAGATGAATGGGGTTGGGTTGTCAGAGAAGGTGCTAGGATATTAAATGAGAATCATTGGTTCCCAGCAGCAAC
>CAMLDG010000049.1 GCA_946478655.1 uncultured Nitrosotalea sp. | reverse complement strand
TGTCACTATGCGGTAAAAATTCTAGTAAATTACTCTAGAAAAATATAATGAAGCGATATTCATTGTAGGCATATATAAAACACGTAAAATGCACACACTTTCTGAAATCAAGTGTCAGATTCGTTTTATAGCATCATAACAAATAAGAAACATATGACATCGAATAGTTCAAGGAGTGCGTTTTGACGGTGACAGAACCTACAGAGCATTACGGTGACAAGTTAGAAGATAAAATAGATTCCAACAAGGCACAGGAATTGGCCAGGAGATTTCTAGCCCAATACCACAGTGTGATTGACACCAAGGCAGTTTTGGAAGATGGTGTGTGGATTGTCACAGCACATCTTGGTTTTTCAAATACCCAGACTAAACAAGTAAAAATAGACATAGATTCAGGCAGAATACTTGGCTATACATAATCTTTTGACCAATAGTACTCCTACAATTATCAGAGAATTGTACTGTTTCACGATTAAAACTTGTAAGTATGACTGAGAATATTGCCAGTTGATCTGTCAATTAGCACCTTTCTAGTTTGCTTATTCATCAATCCCACATCAAGTACAACTACCCAAACTTCACCCTCCAAAGATATAGATCTAAAAGTAATAGAAGAGTTGTACTGCTCAAGAAATTTTATCGCTATTCCTTTTGCCCGAATAGGATCATCTACTTTCACACAATAATATTCAAACATTTACATTTTTTTAAGTGATACAGTAAGAATGTTCTATTTTAATTGAGACTATCATGGTTTTCATCAAAATCAATTCCTAGTCACGGTTGATGTACCGGAGTCAACTTGCTGAATATCTAGTGAATTTTCTTCTTGTTCATATATATCGTCATTTATTATCCAATAGTCTTCACCGTTGATATCCCACGTGTACGGTTCATTTGTTTTTTGATTGATTTTTGTCACATAATTTTCTGACAACATAACATTATACAATTAGCTTGACAATCTTATGGAAATTTCATCCATAACCAAAATACTTTTAGAATGTTTCAATAAGATTCCAATATGGGAAGAATCGATATTAAAAATTCTATAGAAGAATATTAGAAGAACAATAAATAAAACCAAAATAGAATTTATGTATGAATATTCTTGCAATAGGCGCACATCCAGATGACATTGAACTTGGATGCGGAGGCTTGCTAATAAAATCTGCAAGACAGGGCCATAATGTCTACATGTATTCGCTTACCCGAGGAGGAGCAGGAGGTGACTCTAAACAGAGATCAGAAGAGTTGGCAAGGTCAGCCAGATTTATCAAAGCAAAACAGTTGTGGATTGACAATTTTGAGGATTCCAAATTAACAGTTACTAACGATTTGATTAATCATATTGAATTTTTCATCCACAAGGCAAATCCAGATCTAATTCTCACCCACTCACATGGGGATGTACATCATGATCACAGAGCTATTGCATTGGCTACACTGGAGGCTGCCAGGTTTAATTCCAATGTGTTATCTTATGAAATTCCCCTTAGCCGAAACTTTGACCCAAAAGTATTTGTTGACATATCGGAGGTAGTCAATGAAAAAGTAGAACTAATTGAAATCTTCTGGTCCCAGCAAAGTAAGCTATATCTCAAGGCAAACGCAATCAAGGGATTAGCAGAATACCGCGCTCTTCAAAGCAGACTGAACACTTCAATAAAATATGTTGAAGCTTTTGAGGTGATGAAGATCTGCCTTACCAATGATTTCAAACTATTGACAGTCCCATACGAAAAAGTAACAAACGAAAAAGCAGTTGCCAATCTAGATGAAATTCTGGAACTCGCCTAAGTTCCGCATGAGTTGTGAATAATGTTTGAACCTACAGGCGCCATCGAGCGCAGTGTGATGGGATGGGGAAATCGCGGCTGGGTGGAGATAATTGAATTTATCCTTGAGACTTGCATAGACGGTGCATTAAAGACACATATCATGTACAGATGCAATTTGAATTCAAAACAAATAACCCAGTATGTAGAATTTCTCATCGGTTGTAAATTACTGGAAGGAAAACCAGAATCTCGCAGATCAAAACGATACATATACAAAACAACAGAGTTAGGAAAAAAATACATTAGTGCATACAAACAGCTTTACGACATATTCAACTAGTTAGTGATACAATTGACATATCATTTTCTGAAATAACTTTCATGCAGTCTGGGCCAATATTGACCAACATATCAATTATTGAAAGATCAGGTACAAACGAGTCAGACAAACGCTGCAGATATGGTTTGGCAACATAATTTTGATATTCTAGTTTGACATTATTTTTTCCAAAAAGATTTTCATCCATATAGTTTCGTCCTCCAATTCCAGAAACATAAGTATCAGCTCCTGCGGCTTTACACAGGTTTACTAGTTTTTCAGTTGATGCTCCAGGAGCATTTAGTTCAGAACTTTTGATTATTTCCACCTTGATACCAAGGATATCAATCACTTGTTTTAGTATCTCAAAATTTAATTCAAAGAGAGATTGCCATTCTTTTTCATAAATATTTTTGAAGAAACTTTCATATTTTTTGAAATATTTGGTATTTGCATATGAGTGATATATTTTCTTCCAGTGTACATCCCTCCATGATATCTCATTGTTAATTTCCACCTGTGAGTTTGGCAAAAATTTATGATCCTTGTTTATTGGAACGGTTATCCAAGTCCACCCATTTGTAGCCATTATCCTATTCCTATTTGTAAACCGTTTATCGTATTGAGCGTCATCCATTATGATAAATACATCAGATATACTGAGTTTGTGAAAAAACCCAGGGTATGGAAAATACTGAGGTTGATGTATGGCAGCTTTCAACTTGATAAATCATGCAGAAAATTGGTTATAACCAAATTGGTATATTTTTATAGAACTTTCTTCATTATGCCTAAAATACACATAGAATCAAAAATATGTGCGTCATAGTACGAATTATTCACAAAATGAACAAATAATAAAATGTGGTAGGATGGTTTTATTTCCATCACATCATTTCGAATAGGTCTATGCAATTTCAGCAATTCGGAATCTTGCATTGTCAGATACAGAATTGTTTGCATATTGGTTTTGTGTCTGCAGAAAATCAATTCCAGAAAGACATGAAAGATGCAAATGCTCTTCAGTTTTCCTGGTACATTTGGTACATATACGTCTGACAGGTTTTCTGCATTCCGGACATATTGAGAAGTTAGTTAGATCCGCACCACAGAATCTACACAATTCATCACGCATTCGATTCAGTATTTTTTATGATTAATAATAGAATCTCCCTGCCATGGCAAGTAAAATTCTTATGTAATCATTATCAGTATGCTAGTTCTTTTTTCATATCTCGAAATTTCTTATTATACAAAACACTTCCCCGCTCAGTTAAGAGTACCACCTCATAACCATCATCATTTTTTTCTTTTGTTATCAGATCCATGATTTCCATCCAGTCTAGATATCTACAACACTTATCATAACTCAGGTTGCATTTTGTAGAAATGTGAGTTTTTTTCAGTTTGCTGCCATAATATAGCAATCTAACAAGCCTTTCAATAATTTTCCAGTCTATCCGTTGGATTTCATTTTTAATTTTAGATACACGACTGTGTTTGATCTTGTTTATTTTCATAAGGACCTAAGATCGCGTTTTCAACGAACAGCAAAAAACATTGCGCATATTCACTATGAAAGTATCATATGAATTAGAAGAGATCTGAAAACGATCCATATGATCAAGTTTGTAGGCGTCATTTTGTCAAATCTAATTAAAAATAGAACACTGTTCTACAATAATAGAACAAATTATTTTTATAACATGGTTGTATGAAATATTCAGTTGAAGTACCGTAGTAGGACAGACATAGTGGCAATGATATTACAATCAGCCCACAATGGGGTAACAAAGACCAAGATAATGTACAAGGCATATCTGTCATACACCCAGGTAAAAGAATACTTGGCATTCCTACAGGACAACAACCTGATCAAATATGAGGAAGGAAATCAGATATACAGAATAACAGACAAGGGAAGAAACTTTCTAGATGCATACGACAAGATAAACGATCTGATCACTGCCAAAGTAGATGACAAGATGCTCAGAATGTAATTTGATAAAAATCACATTTTCAAAATTATTTACGTTTCATTTTCTAAAATTTTAGATCTATTACGATTATTGTAATGTAAGTTTTTTCTTATACATTATTATCATCAAAAATTACCTATCAATCTAGCGAAGAGCTTTAAAATCAGCAACCATTGATCAGGCTAATGTTGATTCAAAGTAATACTAGAGAAAGAAATTTGGATACATGCATTTCATGCTTGGGAAAATTAGTTTTTGATCTTGAAAAAAATGAAAAGATATGCAGCAATTGTGGAATAGTGACAGAGCATGATTCTGATCATCATCAAAACTATGACTTGGAACATTCAAGCAATAGTGAACCTACATCATCAATGATGTATGATATTTCGCTTTCAACTATCATTGATAAGAAAAATGTAGATGCAAGCGGAAAACAAATCTCCGGCGGTTTTGAAATGGAAAAACTGAGACGACTCAATAAATTTACAATTTCAAATGATTCAAAAATTAGAAATTTGAATAAAGCAATGACTGACATTCGTAGAATAACAGGAATTTTGGGATTTGGGAATATGATTGCAGAACGAGCATCATACATTTATCGCAAAGCATTGAACAAGGATCTAATCAGGGGCAGGTCCATTACGGGAATATCAGTAGCTGCGATTTACATTGCATGTAAAGATTTGGGAGTAGCATTTCCAATAGACAAGATTGGCGAACACGTAGAAAACCTCAGTAAAAAGACAACAGTGCACTATTACAAGTTCTTGCTAAGACAGATGAAGATGAGTGTGAGCATACCTGAACCCTCACAAAATGTGTCAAAGATTGCAGCAAGAGCAAAACTTGGCGGCAGAACCCAACGAAGGGCACTAGATATACTATACCAAGTTGGAGACGATCCAGTTGTAATTGGTAAAAAACCAATATCATTGGCGGCAGCTGCACTTTACATGGCAGCACTTGAGACCAGGGAATACACAACTCAGCTA
>CAMLDG010000048.1 GCA_946478655.1 uncultured Nitrosotalea sp. | reverse complement strand
ATCTGCGGCAGCAACGCGAAGGTGCCGATCTGCTCCGACATCCGGTCGGTCAGGAAGCTGGCGGCCATCGCGATCACCGCATCGACACCGCGTTCGGCGAGCCAGCGCGCCTCTGCCACCGTGGTCGCGGCGGAGAGGACCGTGGCTCCTGTCCGTTTCACCCGTTCGAGCAGGTCGGGCGCGGGCAGGCCGAAATGGAAGGAGACCACCTCCGGCCGATAATCCTCGACCACGCCGGCCGAGATTGGATAGGGGAAGGGATATCTTTCATTTCTATCTGACATACTTTAGACCTATTTGGACTGATTGTACTTGTGAAGGATATTTTGCAGATAACTTTGGCATGGTTTTGTGGAGCAAGAGTCCACAAAAAGATGACTTGAAATTTCTAATGGAAACTAATTGCCCAAAGGTCTCACATGAACTTGCTCATGAATTTCTAAGACAAGCTGGATACAAAAATTACAAGGAACTAGTCCATAATATATGGGACAAGCATCTCTTTGCATCATTACCCTATGAACACTATGATGCTAATAACAAACAAACAGACAAAGATGCTCTGTTTGCAACTATAGATACTTCCAGTTTACAGTTATAGTAGTATGATACATTTTGATATTTTTAATGTCCTAAAAGACTATAAGTAAGTGGTTTGGAGTTTTTTTATGCCAGAATTTATTTGTCCAGATTGTGGTAAGAAACTATTTCATGAAAATGAAACTACGTTGACTGTTGAAAAACAAGTCCACTTAAAATTCTGCCCTGCTAAAAAGAAGCACTAGCACTTTGTGACAGAATATATTCTGTCTTGAAAACTAGCTGTCTTGAAATCTATCTTATTTTGTGGATCTTTCTTTCGAGTTGTACTTAGTTTTTCTAATGTAACAAGTGCCTCTCCATCAAATCCTACTGAAGATCCGAAAACTCCTTCGGAGAGTTGATTTCCATGCTCTCCTTTCTTGATATCGTCAACCATTTCATAAAACTTGATGGCCTCTCTTTTTGTTGTTGGACCACCTGAAGATTTGTTAAAACCAACTGCAATGTACATTCCATTATTTTTGACTGCGATTGGTACCTTGTAGACTTTGCCAGAATGACCTGGGATTTTTTCGTTTAACAAAATTTCACACTTGTGGAACATGCTTGAGATGTATGCAAAAAATCGATAGTTGGCGTATACGCCGGAGGAATCTTCGTGACAATCAACAAAAACCTTGTGTAAAAGTTCAAGAGCAGAATCATTCATGCTTTGCAGACGTTCTTCAATTCTGCCTTTTCTGACCAGATCTGATTTACAGTCTGCAGCAATTTTTTCTAAAATGAAAGGAGGCAGGTTATAATTTTTCAGAGTGGAAACAAAAGTTCCAGTTTTAGAGGCTCCAAATGTTGGGAAATTGCCTCTGCTCAATTCAGTCTACCTCGATGTATTTTTGATATTGTAAAACTCAAACCCTATCTCCCCTAGCAGAAGTACTAGGTGCCTTTTTCCTTATAACTGTTATCTAGTGGAGAGAGATCGGATGGTGGGGCCGACCGGAATTGAACCGGCGACACACGGGTCACTACAGCTCCAAACTGTACATCATCCTTGCGTCAGTGAAGCTTGTGAAACCACTGGAGCCCTTAGCGGTGATCATGTGATCTAAACTGTCGCCATACCAGGCTAGGCTACGACCCCACGTAATGAACATAAATGCACTTGAATTTTAATTTACTTGACTTCTGAAGATTTATTGGTACCATCATAACTCTTTTTGAGCGTTGGATTGTTGCAAGAAAATTGCATGTCATGATTTCTACATCTTGATCAATTACGTGCCTAAATCAGACTCTAACAACTTGGGGAGTAAAACTTGGTTAGACCTATAATCATACTATTGGGGGCAATTCCGGTGCTTGCTGCTCTTTTCATTGTGGTACCAACACTTCTTCGACCTGAAATCCCAAATGTTGCAGTTAATGCTGATGATGTTATTTCGATAGAATATAGCAAACAACACCTCAAAAAAATATCATTTGGCCTTACACAGAGCATTGGCGCTGACACAACCGAAGTTTTGACAATATCAAACGATGGTCAAACTACCTACAGTCTCACAAAGAACGGTTATTCTGAGCCTGATAAAAAATATCAGCTGTCAAAAGATGAGGTCAAAAGACTGACTGCACTGATAAAAGAGACGGGATTTATGCAAATTCCAACAACAACTTATCCCGTAAAAAGTGATCTAGACGAGTATGACAAATATGGATTACAAGTTACACTAAACGATAAATCCATTAATGTCCAGTGGCCTGACCAAAATTCTACTCAGGAATTCATTCCTCCGTTGATAGGCCAGGTCCAAGACAGCTTGGACGCTGTAATTGCAGAAATAATAAAATAAATAGCGTAAGACTCGATCAAATCTCATGATTCCGCTTTCTGGCGATTTGGGCGATACTAAAGGGGTAGTAAAGGAAAAGATAGGATCATTTGGTACTACTCGAGGTACTTCTACACTAAAACGTGGTTTTGCTCACATGCTCAAAAATGGAGTTGTGATGGATGTTACAACTGTTGAGCAAGCTCAAATTGCAGAAGATGCTGGTGCAGTTGCAGTAATGGTTTTGGATAAACTTCCATCTGATGTAAGAAAAGCTGGTGGTGTTGCAAGAACTGCAAGTATTAGAATTATTCAAGAGATTATGGATTCTGTAACAATTCCAGTTATGGCAAAATGCAGAATAGGTCATGTATACGAGGCAATGGTTTTACAAGAAACAAATGTGGACATGATTGATGAATCTGAAGTTTTAACGCCTGCTGATGAAAATAGACACATTTGGAAATGGGATTTCACTAGTCCATTTGTAAATGGTGCACGAAATCTTGGTGAAGCTCTCAGGAGAATAGAAGAGGGTGCAGCAATGATTCGAACAAAGGGAGAACCAGGAACTGGTAATGTTGCTGAAGCAGTTATTCATATTAAAAATGTAAACACCGAACTACGACGCATAAAATCAATTTATGATGCAGGCGATGAACAAGACTTGATAAGTGTTGCAAGAGAGTTGAAAGTCTCATACTCTGTCGTGGAACAGACTGCAAGTTTGGGTAGATTACCAGTTGTCAACTTTGCAGCGGGTGGAATCTCAACTCCTGCAGATGCTGCATACTTGATGACTCTGGGTTGTGATGGAGTGTTTGTTGGATCTGGAATATTCAAGGCTGATGATGCAAAAGAAAGAGCACAAGCAATAGTTTTAGCAACAACATTCTGGGAAGATCCAGACAAGGTAAAAGAAGCACAAAAAATGATTGATGAAAGACAATCAATGTTAGGATTGGATACGAAGAATCTTGAACTTAGAATGCAAGAACGTGGTAGCACAGCATGAGCGGAATTAACATAGGAATTTTAGCAGTTCAAGGCGATGTTGCAGAAAACATACTTGCAACAAAGATGGCAATTGAAGACCTAGGTATGGAAGGTATTGTAACTGAGGTTAAAACTCCTGAACAAATCGCTGATCTTGATGGGCTAGTAATACCTGGTGGGGAAAGCACTGTGATAGGCACACTCTCTCTGGTCAATGGTTCGTTAAAGAAAATTAAAGAAAAGATTGCAAGTGGAATGCCTGTATTTGGAATATGTGCTGGTATGATTTTGCTCTCAAAAAAGGCAAAAGATAGAGTAGTTGGTGAAATGGATCAACCATTGTTAGACTTTCTTGATGTGAAAATAGAACGAAATGCCTTTGGAAGACAAAAAGACTCGTTTGAATCTGAAATCTCGATGGATAAGATTGGCATTTCAAAGTTTCCAGGAGTGTTCATCCGTGCACCTTCAATCATAGAAACAGGTAAGGATGTAGAAGTGTTGTCCAAGTTTAATGAAAAGATAATTGCAGTAAAACAAGGCAACATCCTAGGTACTTCATTTCATCCTGAGCTTACAGGGGATATTTCACTTCACAAATACTTTGTAAGCATGATTAGAAAGAAAAACTAGATCTCCTGATTGAATTACTGGAATACCGTTTATATTAAATTCAAATTGATTGTATACTGTTATTGTAATGGAAATAGAGACAACTCCAGAACTAGTTTCAAAGGTTTATAAAAAAATTGAAGAAAACATTTCAAAATATAGAAAACTAGTAAACAGGCCACTTACTCTGACTGAAAAGATCCTCGTTGGTCATCTCGATGATATAGAAAGTGCAAAAGATCTAGAACCAGGAAAAAGCTATTCATTTCTTAGACCAGATAGAGTTGCACTACAAGATGTCACAGGACAAATGGTGATTTTACAATTCATGCAATCAGGTCTCAAACGAAGTACACTTCCAACAACTGTTCACTGTGATCATCTTATTCGCGCCAAAGTTAGTGGAGATGTAGATATCAAAGTTGCACTAGATGAAAACAGTGAGGTCTACAAATTTCTAGAATCATCCTCGCGAAAATATGGGATAGGATTCTGGAAGCCTGGTGCAGGAATTATTCATCAGGTTGTATTGGAACATTATGCTTTTCCTGGTGGATTGATGATTGGAACTGACTCTCATACTCCAAATGCAGGTGGTCTAGGTATGCTTGCTGTTGGAGTGGGAGGACTGGATGCAACTGAGGTGATGGCAGGATTTCCATGGGAACTCTTGTATCCTAAAAGAATTGGTATACATCTAAAAGGAGAGCTAAACGGCTGGGTTGCTCCAAAAGACATCATATTGTACGTAGCATGGAAGCTTACCGTATCCGGTGGAACAAATGCCATAGTGGAGTACTTTGGACCTGGTGCAAAGTCGATCAGCTGTACTGGCAAAGCCACCATAACAAACATGGGTGCAGAAATTGGTGCAACATGCTCTGTATTTCCATATGATGATAGGATGGAAATTTATCTCAAGTCAACTAATCGCGAACAAATTGCAGAGCTTGCAAACAAACACAAAGATATTCTTGTGGCAGATCCTGAAGTTGAACAAAATCCCGAAAAATATTTTGATAAAGTAATAGAGATTGATCTATCTACACTGGAGCCATATATTGCAGGCCCGCACACCCCAGACCTTGCAAGACCAATATCTGCACTTGCAGAAGATGTAAAACAAAACAAGTATCTTGATACCATTTCTGTTGCCCTTATTGGAAGC
>CAMLDG010000047.1 GCA_946478655.1 uncultured Nitrosotalea sp. | reverse complement strand
AGAAATTAGAAGCTAGTACATTATTAGAGGCTGTCAAGATGCATCTGGACGGGAGATTAGAGGTATATTGGGGCAAGGTACATGTCAAACCCAAGAGATCTAAATGATAGTAAGAGACCTTGTAAATACAGACATTCTCAAACTGGCAAAGAAAGGATCAGTAGCGCTTATTCCTGTAGGATCAATTGAGCAGCATGGTCCTCATCTTCCCATATCCACAGACTCGGACATAGTTTCACATATAGCAAAACAGGTATCTGACAAAAATGGATTTTTGCTATTGCCTACACTTCAATACGGAGTCTCCTTTGAACACCATCCATTTTTTAATCTGAGTATATCAGATGCTACTTTAGAAAAAACTTTAGTTGATTTGTGTATTTCATTATCAAAAAACCATGTGGATACAGTCATTGTTCTCAATGGTCATCATGGAAACCTAGATGCATTAAAAAAACTATCAGCCAAAGTTTCAAAGAAAGGCATCAAACAACACATCTTTGTTTATTCATATTGGCACTTTATGAAAAGAGAGTTTGATCATGCTGGATTTGTTGAAACATCAATCATGTTGGCAATATCAAACAAGGTACAGATGAAAAAAGCCCAAAAAGGACTAATCTCTGATAACTTGTCAAAGAGTGAATTGAACAAACTCAACAAGAAGGCAAACAAATCGTTTATTTCAGTAACAAAAAATGGTGTCTGGGGAGATCCAACTAGAGCTACACAAAAGGCAGGAAAAGTGATTTTGAATGAAATAATCTCAAATTTGGTAAAAGAGAGTCAAACTTGCCTTACCGGAATAGGTCGAAAGTTTCACCAATGAAATTTTAATATATACCCTCCATAGAGTGGGTAATAAGTGAAATAAATGTCAGTAGATATGGCAGTAAAAGTACTTGATGAAAGCCTAAACAAGGTTGTGCTTATCAAGCTGAAAGGCGGCAAAGTGATAAGAGGCAACCTTCATGGTTTTGACCAACACATGAACCTGCTACTTGAATCTTCAGAAGAGATCCCTTCTGAAGGAGAGACAAAAAGCCTTGGAACCATAGTTGTCAGAGGAGACAACGTAGTTATCATATCTCCTCCACCAAAGTGAGTGAATTATGACAAAAGGTACCACCTCACTGGGAGGCTACACAAGGAAACACGTACACATAAGATGTAGAAGATGTGGAAAGAATGCTTATCACATACGACATAAAAGATGTGCTAGCTGTGGTTTTCCTGAGGCCAAGATTAGAAAATACACTTGGATCAAATGGTATACCTAGATGGAAGAAATAGCGCTAGTTTTTAGCTCTATCGCAGGCGCATGCACCGCAGTTGCATTAGATAAAGTTCCAAAAATAAAACGCAAAAAACAAACTCCGACTATTAATTCTGCAATCACAAATCAATTACATTCACTAAGAATGGAAAAGGAAATTCTATCAAAAACTATTACAATACTCCATCAGCAAGAGTCAGATGTTACAAAAATTCAAAAAGATAAACTACTTCTTCGTTATCAACATCAACTTGGAACCGTAATCACCAAGATTGAGAAACTTGAAAATATAAGCAAGTATCCAGATTTCGGCCCAGTTGGAGATAGTTTGATTTCCTTAATGGATAATAGACTATCACAATTAGATCAGAGATTACATGAGATTTCTTCAAAGATTACATTAAACACAATAGTTCAACCCAAACAAGCAGAGAAATCTGTAGAGACAATACTTGAAAGTCCTCAAGCCAAGAAAATAGAACCAAAGATAGAGATACAAAAAGAAAGAGTCGACATTCAAGAAGAGAAAATAGTAAAATCAGAAAGGACACCAGAATGGTTACCTCCTATCGAAGTTCCAACATATGAAAAACATAGAACCGTAGAACTGAGTACGCTAACAGAGATTACAAACAAGATTCCACAATTCCCTGCTGATCTTATAAGGCCAGCACAAATTGAGCCACAAATTCCTCAGAAGGTCATAGAGCCAGTAATAGCAGAACCAATAGCCATAGAACAAATAGTTGAAGAACTAATACCTACTCCACAGCCAAGTATACAAAACATAACAGAAGAAATTTTGCCAGAAGTACCAAAGATAGAAGCAATACAACAAGAACCAGAAAGAAAGATACAACTTCCTACAGCAATCAAGATACCAGAAGAAGAAAAATTAGAAGACGATGACAAGGATTTGGATAAGATAAAAAGCGAAATAATGAAGGCATTATCAAAACTAGAACAAGTAGAGGTAGAATAATTGACAGTAGATGATGCCATTGAGGCATTATCACCACAGGCATTAAAGCTGATCAAGAATAATTTTGTCATAGGTCTTGGTAGTGGAAGAGCTGCAACTGCAATAGTGAAACTATTATCATCACACATCAAAAAAAACAAATTTTCTGTCAAGGCAGTACCTACATCATTACAGATCAAAATGGAGGCAGAAAAAGGAGGAATTCCAATAATAGAAGCAGACCAGATCAATCACATAGATCTGGTCTTTGATGGCGCAGATCAAATAGACGCAAAAGGAAATATGATAAAAGGTGGCGGGGGTGCATTGCTACGAGAAAAAATTCTGATAAGTGTTGCAAAAAAAGTGGTGATAATTGCAGACGAATCAAAATTTGTCAAAAAACTTGAGCGAAGTGTACCTGTAGAGGTACACCCATTTGCAAGAAACATAGCTGATATGCAAATAAGAGAATATGGCGGCAAGCCACATATCAGATTACTAGAACGCGGCTATCCATTTGTAACTGAAAATGGAAACATAATACTTGACTGTGATTTTGGTCAGATACAAAATCCCAAAGAACTTGCAGCAAAAATAATAGGCATTCCAGGCGTGATAGAGGTCGGAATATTTCCAAAGCCAGATATCATTTACAAGGCAAAGAAAAACGGCAAGTATGAAATTCTATAATAATACCTGAACGTGAATTATGTCATGAAATGTGATCGTTGTGAAAATCCAGTTGCATATTCAAGAAAATATTCTGGAGAGAATCTTTGTTCCAGTTGTTTTTCAAGATCAATAGTACACAAGACTACAAAAACAATGTCCAAGTATAACATGATAAAACCTGGTGATGTGGTAGGAGTTGCTGTATCAGGTGGAAAAGACTCCCTCTCATTATTACAAGTATTAAAAGAAATTTCATTAGATCATCATTTTACACTAAAAGCTATTACAGTTGACGAGGGAATTCCAGGATACAGAGACGAGGCTCTAAAGATTGTAGAGGAATTTTGTAAAAAGATCAATGTAGAACATAAAGTATATCCATATAGTTCACTTTTTGGCACAACTTTGGAAGAAACACTAGAACTTAGGGGTGGTGAAAAAACATCATCATGTTCAATATGTGGAATATTAAGAAGAAGAGCAATTGATTTTGGTGCCATTGATCTACAGGTTGATGTAATAGCAACAGGTCACAATCTGGACGATATGTTACAAACTTTTATCATCAATATTATTTCAGGAGACACAAAAAAAATTGGTTGGATGGATCCAGATACATCCGAAAATAAGATACGAAAGATAAAACCATTTTGCGAGATTTATGAAAATGAGATTGTATTTTATGCTTTTACAAACGAAATTCCATTCCAGTCAGAAGAATGTCCTCACATGAATGAGGGAATTAGAACAGAAATTAGGAATTTCCTAAATTCTTTGGAAAAGACTCATAGTGGAATCAAAAATAACATGTACAAATCAATTTTGAAGATCTCCTCTACTCTTAAAGAATCCAACAATTCAGAATGGAAAACTTGTTCAAAGTGTGGAAATGAATGCACAGGAGAGATATGCTCTGTCTGCAACACACTGACCAATTTACGATTGAACTAAATCCTAATGCAGATAAAGAACTGTAATTACAATAAATTTGGTAGTAGGTAGGGTTGGGGCGCTAGCCGTGCCCTATCTCTGAAACCGGCTATATGCAGAGACCAGCAACCACTGGATAAATCTCTAGATAGACGGTACTCGCTTGACTTGCGGATATGAAATCACGCCGAAGCGGGTGGATACAGGACTGAGGTTATCCGAAGGGATGACTCTCAGGTTCTAACTGCCGAAAGGGATGAGGTCCGGGAGGGAGCAATCCTAAGGTAGAGCATCCACGCTGCTTCGTCTACGTGGCGGATCTTGCTTGACTTGAGATGAGACCGCTTGTTTAGACTGGAACCAGCGGATCTACTACCTTAATATTCTTAAATTAAAACTTGTAACAATATGGAAGGATTAATCTCAGGAAAGAAGAGAACTTATGATGAATTTAGATCTAGCATGCAGTCTGGCGTAGCAACCCTATTTGATGAAATTCGCAGTTATTGTCTGGCGCTTGGACAAAATGTAGTGGAAGACATTCGCATGCACAGGATTGTATTTGCAAAATCAATCAAATTCCGAAGTTTTGCAGACGTTGAGCCACAACGAGATTCTATCATAATAAAGATCAAAAAAGATAGAAAGGAACCAGAAAAAGAATTAGAAATAAAACTAAATGATAATCTTGATGAAATTAAGAAACTTCTTTTGGATGCGTACACTAGTATTCACTAGTAGCGAATCTCAAAATCAGAGAATTCTCCAATATACTTTTCTTCAGTAACTTTTAGTTCTTGTACAACTGCTCCAGCAGGACCAAAACGAGCCCATTCTACTACAGCATCTACGTTTGAATCATTTCCTTCCAAGATGGCTTCTACTTTATTGTCTGGAAGATTTCGAACCCATCCCAAGACGTTATTTTTTTCAGCAGTCTCCATCATTCCCTGACGAAAGTAAACACCTTGTACTCTTCCTCCTACCAAAAGATGAACCCTCTTTGAATTCATGATCTTGTTTTTTAAAACTAGTATTTAGTCTTGAAGAATTATTCTCGCTCTTTCATTCTGGAGCGTCCAGTCTTTCTAGCTGCGATGCTTCCAACCTTACGTCCAGGTGGAGCGTTTCGTGAGACTGTGGAGCTTCTTCCAACGTGTTGATGTCTTCCACCACCGTGAGGGTGAACATATACAGCTTGAGCAACACCTCTGACTATTGGATATTTGTGTCCCTTTGAGCGCTTTCGTCTCCATGCAGGTCCAGCTCTCATAAATGGTCTATCACCAACACCCCCTCCAGCAAGAACTCCTATCATA
>CAMLDG010000046.1 GCA_946478655.1 uncultured Nitrosotalea sp. | reverse complement strand
GATACTGATACTGCACTAAAAGAGCAACCAGAGATCTTCAAGAAATATTTTGGTAAAGTAATTCCACCAGAGGATAACAAATTTGCAGCACTTAACAGCGCTGTATGGAGTGGAGGATCATTCATCTATGTTCCAAAAAACGTAAAGGTAGATCTACCATTACAAGCATACTTTAGAATCAACAAAGAAAACATTGGTCAATTTGAAAGAACTCTTATCATTGCAGACGAAGGTGCAGAAGTACATTACATCGAAGGATGCACAGCACCAGTATATTCCTCAGAATCTCTACACTCTGCAGTTGTAGAATTGATTGCAATGAAAGGTGCAAAATTAAGATACACAACTATTCAGAATTGGAGTAATGATGTTTACAATCTAGTTACAAAGAGAGCATATGCATACGAAGGTGCACGTGTAGAATGGATTGACGGAAACATTGGAAGCAAACTTACAATGAAATATCCTGGAATCTATCTCATGGGACCTCATGCACATGGTGAAACACTTTCTATTGCATTTGCAGGAAAGAACCAACACCAAGATACTGGTGCAAAAATGGTACACCTTGCTCCACATACAACATCTAGAACAACTTCAAAATCAGTTAGCAAAAGTAATGGTAGAACAACATACAGAGGATTATTGCATGTAGCAAAAGGTGCAACAGATGTCAAGGCTTCTGTTAGATGTGATGCATTATTGCTAGATGACATATCAAAGACTGACACTTATCCATACATGGAAATCAACCAAGAAGATGCAACAGTAACACACGAAGCAACTGTTGGAAAAATTGGTGACGAACAAATCTTTTACCTCATGACAAGAGGATTCACTGAAGAAGAAGCACTCACACTCATCGTAAATGGATTCATCGAACCATTTACCAAAGAGCTCCCAATGGAATATGCAGTAGAGCTCAACAGACTGATTAAAATGGAAATGGATGGCTCAGTCGGCTAGTGCCGATTGTGTCAATTTGTGATGTAAAATGTCGTCTTTTGTTCTGTCTAAACTTGGCTCTAGTCACATAGAAGAAATTTCAGAAGCAAATAATGATCCTGTATGGTTAAGAGAATATCGCAAGAATGCTTTTGCAATATTTCAGCAACTTCCACAAGAAGTCTCTCCGTTATACAACAAGTACAGCGATGCAAATAAAATGGATCCAGAACAGATAACATTCTCTCTTAGCTCTGACAGTACAGTTCCAGATTTTGTAAAAGACAGACTGGCAGAAATCGGTGATAACCCAAGTATAGTTCAGATTGGTACAAACATACACAAGATACACATTCCATCAGATCTAAAAGAAAAAGGTCTTGTAATGTGTTCAATCCAGGACGCAATCACAAATCACAGTGACAAGATAAAAAAGTCATTTGAGCAAACTGATTCAAACAGAGACAAGTACATTGCACTAAACAACGCATTTTTCAATTCTGGAATATTCATCTATGTTCCACGAAACCTCATTATTGAAAAAACAATTCACCTGGTGTCATCACTCTCACTTGACCAGACCTCTACTATTTCGCGAAACATCATAGTTGCAGAGGACAGCAGCAAGGCATCAATTGTTCAAGAAATCTATGCACCACAAGCACCAAAGCAACAGGCATATCTTGAACTGCTTGACGTATCCATCAGTCCAAACAGCCAATTTGACTTGATTACACTACAGGCAATGGATGAAACAGCTGTCAACTTTTCTTCGCGAGTTGCAAGAATAGAGCGTGACGGAAGGATGAATTGGTATCTTGGATTGTTTGGTTCCCATCTTTCTAGATACAAAGTCGATAATTTCCTTAATGGCCAAGGTGCAACTGCACAGGATACCGAAGTGGTTTTTGGAAACAAGAACCAGTCATATGACTTGGCATCAAACTTGATTCATAATGCACCTTCTACAGTTGGCAGAGTCTTAGAAAAATCTGTCCTAAAAGATACTGCAAAATCATTGTTTAAGGGAATGATAAGAATTGAAAAAGATGCACACCATGCAGAATCATATCTTTCAGGACATTCAATCTTGCTTGACAAGGGTGCAAAATCTGATTCTATACCAGGGCTTGAGATATTTACAAATGATGTCAAGGCAACACACTCTGCATCAGTTGCACAAATGGATGAGGAACAAATTTTCTATCTTGCAACAAGATGCTTGAGCAAGTCTGATGCCCAAAAAATAATTGTAGAAGGATTCCTTGAGCCACTCTCAAGAAAAATGTCATACCAAGTTCGTGCATGGATAAGTTATCTGATTGATTCCAAGTGGGCAGGACGAAATCTTACTATTAAGACCGATGAACAACTCAAGGCTATGCTTGAAGTTGAAGAAACAAGATATCGCGAGACTGACACATTTGAAAGTCATTACAAATACAGGTGATAACTTGTCCAATTGGGTTAATGTTTGCAAGTCAAGTCAACTAAAGAAAGGCGAGATGCTTGACTTTGATTACAAAGACAAAAAAATTCTAGTTGCAAATCTTGATGGAAAAATATATGCATCAGACCGAATCTGTACTCACGCCGATGCAGACTTGTCCACTGGAATACTGACAGAAGAGGGCGTCACATGCCCGTTGCACTTGTCTACATTTAATCTAAAGACTGGTGTCCCAGAAAATCTTCCAGCTGAAGTACCACTCAAAATCTACAATGTTAAAATAGAACAAAACGAGATCTACATTGAGGTAAACTAAATTGCAAACAAGTTTCATAAACATAGAAGAAATCAGAAATGACTTTCCAATTCTGAAACGTAAAGTACACAAAGACAAACCTCTTGTTTACCTTGACAATGCAGCTACTACTCAAAAGCCAATCCAAGTGATTGAGGCAATTAGCAATTATTACATGAATTACAATTCTAACATTCACAGGGCAGTCCATGAGCTTGCTGAAGAGGCAACACTTGCATACGAAACCACAAGAGACAAGATAGCAAAATTCATCAATGCAAAAAACCGTGAAGAGATTGTCTTTGTGAGAGGTACAACTGAGGCAATCAATCTTGTTGCCTATGCATGGGGACGACAAAACATCAACAAGGACGATATCATAGTAACTACAGAATACGAGCATCATAGCAATATCGTTCCATGGCAGCTTGTTGCAAAAGAAAAGGGTGCAAAACTAGAATACATTGGAGTAGATGACAACGGAGAATTAATCCTTGATCATCTAGATAACTATCTCAAGACAGGAAAAGTAAAGATTGTAACATTTAGTCAAATGTCAAATGTGCTTGGAACAATAACTAATTCTGAAGAAATAATAAAAAGATGCAAGGCACACGGAGTGCGAGTGCTAGTTGATGGAGCACAATCTGTTCCACATCTTAAAGTAGATTTACAAAAACTTGATTGTGACTTTTTTGCCTTTTCTGCACACAAGATGTTAGGTCCTACCGGAGTTGGAGTTTTGTGGGCAAGAAAGGAATTGCTTTCTGAGATGGTCCCATTCAATGGTGGTGGAGACATGATACGAGAAGTTCACAAGTATGAAACTACATGGAATGACTTGCCATACAAGTTCGAGGCAGGAACTCCAAACATTGCAGACGTAATTGGATTTGCTGCAGCCCTTGATTATCTTGATAAGATAGGAATGGACAAGGTGCGAGAACATGAAATGGAGTTGACAAAATATGCGTTAGACAAACTTTCTCAAATGAAGGGAATCATACTATATGGTCCAAAGGATGTAACAAAAAGAGGCGGTGTAATATCTTTCAATTTGGGAGACATTCATCCACATGATCTTGCTACTATAATTGACGAGGATGGAATTGCTATTCGCTCTGGTCATCATTGTGCACAAGTATTGATGGAAAGACTAGATGTTTCTGCAACATCCCGCGCAAGCTTTTATATCTATAATACAAAAGAAGAGGTAGATGTTTTTATCAAGTCTCTTAACCGAGCAAAGGAGCTGTTCAAGCTATGAGTAGTGCCGATATTTACAGAGAGATTATTCTTGATTACTATAGAAATCCACGAAACTATGGAAAGATACCAGAGCCTGATATTGCACAACGAGACAGTAATCCATTGTGTGGCGATGAGCTTGAGATGCACATTAACATAAAAGATGACAAGGTATCGGATGTGAAATTTACAGGTAAAGGATGTGCAATAAGCCAAGCAAGTGCATCGCTTTTGACAGAGCTTATCATGGGAAAAGATTTTGAGTATGTCAAAAAACTCACAAAAGAAGACATTCTTGACAACCTAGGGCTACATGACCTTGGCCCTGCCAGGATAAAGTGCGCCTTGTTATCATTGAAGGTTCTAAAGTCTGGTCTCTATTCTTATCTTGTTGATAAAATAAAAGATACTGCTTCTGCAGACAAGATTAAAGAAGAAGCCTCAGGTCTTTACTAAATTGTCCGCCTCAAATGTGGTGATACCCCTCCAGATTAGGAAGATTATTTTTGAAAAGTTCAACGATACCAATCTGAGATTTACAAACGACGAAATCTTTGAGGTGCTCAAAAGCAACGGCCTTGACAGTGCTGTAACAATAGATGACGTGGAACAATACTTTAACCAATTACGTGATGGTGGGCTGATAAGACAAATCGCACAAAACTTTACCACAAACTATTACAAACTATTTGATGTGGTAGAAAAAATGAAATGCAATTCTTGCAACCAAGAAGTTTATCTTGGAAAGATGGAGTCTAGGGTATGCCCCAACTCTGAATGCAAGGCCTCTATTTAGAACGATATCTAGTGGCAGCTTCTTCTAATGCCTGAATCATTGGCAATTTTACGCCTGTGAGATATAGCACCAATGCACCTCCTGCGGTACTGATGTGGTTTATCTTCTCGGCAAGGCCATATCTTTTCAATGCTGCAGTAAGATGTCCTCCACTTACAATTGTGGTTGCAAACGAGTCTGCTACTCCTCTGAGAAGCGATTCTGTTCCAAACTTGAAATTCTCGTTTTCGAAAAATCCTGCAGGGCCACTCATGAATACAGTTCCAGCACCCTGTATTGATTTTAGGTAATATTCAACTGATTTTGGTCCAAGATCAAATATCTGGTCGCCTTTTACAAGTTCTCTAACATCCATCTCTTCTCTTTTTCCGTTTCTTTCCACTGCGATATCTACTGGAACTGAAAACACATCTGGATATTCACCAATCAAGGCATGTGCCTTTGCTACT
>CAMLDG010000045.1 GCA_946478655.1 uncultured Nitrosotalea sp. | reverse complement strand
ATGGCAAATGTAGGTAAGACCTTGGGTCAGTTCATGGGTCCAAGAGGAAAGATGCCAACACCACTTCCATTTAACGCTCCAATCGAATCAATATTGGAGAGATTCAGATCATCAATAAGAGTAAGACTGAAAAATTCTCTTTCCCTAGCATGCAAGATAGGCGATGAAACAATGTCTGACGAAGACTTGGCAGCAAATGCTCATGCAGTGATTGGTACAATAGAGAAGAAATTACCAAGTGGAGACAAGAACATCAAGAAAATAATGATCAAGACAAGCATGGGAAAAATAATCAAACCAACACAACCAGGAACAAAGTAGTATGCATCAAAATAGAACTAAATATCCTCAAAAGAAAGCTCAGATGTATCAACAGCTACAAGAGTTACCAAACAAGTACAAAGTTGTAGCTCTAGTCAGAATGGAAAAAGTAAGATCTTCACAATTATTACCATTAAGAAAAAAATTCAAAGGCGAAGTAGAAATTGTCAGTGTTAAAGACAAAGTTGCACAAAAATCACTTTCAACACTAAAGATTCCTGGAATTGAAAAACTTGCTGAAAAGCTAGTAGGACAGTGTGTGTTGATGTTTACAAATATGAGTCCAATCAAACTGAACATCTTACTTGGTAAAAACAAGATAATGATGGCAGCAAGAGGTGGAGACAAGGCAAGCATAGATGTAGTCATCAAGGCAGGCAACACAGGAATTACTCCAGGACCAATTCTTACAGACTTTAAAGAAGCAGGTGTATCAACCAAGATCGATCAAGGAACAGTTTGGATTACAAAGGATTCAACCGCAGCAAAGAAAGGAGACATAATATCTGGAAAATTGGCTACTCTACTTAGCAAGCTAGATGTCAAGGCAGTAGAGGCAGGCATAGTACTAAACTCCGCTTTGGAGGACAAGGTAGTTTACAATCAAGAAGAATTAACAGTAGATGTAGAAGCATACAGAACTGCATTTGCCCAGGCACACCAGGAAGCATTGTCATTATCAATAGAGATAGGATATGTAACCAAAGAAAACGTCAACATGATACTTGGCAAGGCAGCTCAGCAAGCAAGATCACTTGCAATAGCAGCAGGTTTCCTTACTGATGACACAAAGGATGCAACAATACAGAGAGCAAGCGGACAGGCAAAAGCGTTAGCAGGCAAACTAAAGGGTTATACCCCACAATAAATCAGAGATAGAAATTCTTAGCGTACCTTTGGCAGATTCCAGTTGTATTTCATGGCAACCAATCGTATTATGGTTGTAACCAATATCGAGCCAACGGTTACTATCTCAATTTGTAGATTAGCAAGTAGAAGAATGTAAAAAACAACAACACCTAGAAAACTTGCTGATGCATATAGCTCTTTGACAAAGACCATTGGTATTTCATTTACAAACATGTCTCTCAAGATTCCTCCCCCCACAGCTGTTACCATACCAGCCATTGCCATTGCTAAAAAATTCATTCCAAACAATTGATAGGCTAACGTTGCCCCAATTGCAGTAAAAACACCCAGTCCAATAGCGTCAAATTTTAAAAATAAATTCCAGTGTTTTTGTATTTTAGGATAAAGAAAGAAGATAGCAATTCCTGTTGCTGTTGTAATTATCACATAGTTTGGATCAGATATAGAACGAGGAGGAAAATGTCCAAGGACAATATCCCGTATTGTTCCACCAGCAACACCTGTAATTGTTGCAAGGATGATAATTCCTACAATGTCTGCCTTGTGTTCAATTGCCTTGAATGCCCCAGTGACTGCAAAGGCCATTGT
The DNA here is from genome assembly GCA_946478655.1 of uncultured Nitrosotalea sp. Next base: position 3,446 of record CAMLDG010000045.1, on the reverse strand, counting down.
TCCAAACAAATCAAGTATTAATACAATAGTTTGAATCGGAGACGATAACTCAGTCAAATAACAAAGTAACCAAGACTATGGTAAATAATGTTTAAGAGATTACAAAAAAGGGATAGATTACAGTTTTAACCGAATAGTGCAGAAAGACCTTCCATTGCTTGTTCTTCGGTCTTTGCAGATGGTAGATCAGCCTCTTTCTTTCCTTCTGATGCGCCTCCACCGGATGGTGCTGCTGCTGGTGCGGCAACTGCTACTGGTGCAGCCTTTATTGCTTCCTCAATGTTTACATCGGCGAGAGCAGCAACAAGTGCCTTTACTTGTGCTTCATTTACTTCAGCACCTGAAGCCTTTACAACATTAGCAACATTTGCTTCGTTGATTTCCTTCTTTTGTTTGTGCAAAAGCAACGCAGCGTATACGTATTCCATTGTAAACGAATTTTGCAAGAGGCATAATATAAAACTATGGAGCCACAGAAAAAATAAATCAAAATTGATTTGTCTAGTTTAAGATCTTAAGACCACGACAGATCGAGTACATGTACTTTTTCAAGTCTTTATCATAAAGTGTGTCCATCCTTTGTTTTAAGACTCGCTTCGCTTGTTCTTTTTCTGGACCATTAGGCAAAGAAAGTACATTGTTAATCAATTCAGGTATTGATTCTCGAACCCAGCCAGAAATAATATTGTGAATGTTCTTGTGGATTTTTTCAACAGGGTCACTGGTTACATCAAACACTCCAGTGAAATTATTGTGTTCTACTCTATAGATTAAAGCAAATATGCATTCTTTGGGATTTGGATTTTTCAAAAGTTCAAGTGATTGAGGACCTGCCTTTCCCTGAGAAACTTTGTTCTTGAGGCCTACCGGATTTATTATCATTCCATTAACTCCAATGTTGGAATTTTCTACTCCTGTTACAATTCCTACAACGATGTCCTTATGGTCACCATTGGGCTTTGATGCAAAGACGTAATCTCCTTCTTTCCAGCCCTTTTTTGTGAACATGAGAAACTTTCCTAATAAATCATATTTAATGTGTTGCTTCAGAATGCTTAATATCGGTCAGAAGAAAAAATTGTGAAATGGACAAGGACCAGATCCTTTCAAAGTTTTCCACGGATCCGGATAGATACTACAAGGTCGCATTGTTTGAAAGTGAGGGATTTAGAAGAAAATCATGCACCAAGTGCCACAGGTTTTTCTGGACCTTGGATGATGGACTCAGCCTGTGTCCTGATCACATAGAGAACAGCTATTCATTCATTGGAGACCCACCCACAAACAAGAGATTTGATTACACCCAAGCATGGAAAGAAGTAGAATCATTCTTTGTACAAAACAACCACAAATCGGTTGGACGATATCCCGTAGTTTGCAGATGGCGTGATGATCTTTATTTTACAATTGCATCTATTGTAGACTTTCAAAGAGTGATGGGTTCCAAAGTAGTCTTTGAGTTTCCTGCCAATCCATTGATTGTTCCTCAGACTTGTCTTAGATTCAAAGACATTGAAAATGTGGGAGTAACTGGAAGGCATTTTTCTAGTTTTTGCATGATAGGACAACACAGTATACCAAACTCACAAGGATACTGGAAGGACAGATGTGTAGACCTTGATTTCAAACTTCTAACCGATAGATTTGGAATTAATAAAAAAGAGATTGTATTTGTAGAAGATGTTTGGGCAGGAGGAGGCTCTTTTGGCTCATCACTAGAATATTTTGTAAGAGGTCTAGAGCTTGGCAATGCAGTATTTACTGAATTTCAGGGAGATCTAAACAACTACTCAACCTTAGATCAAAAGATTATCGACATGGGTGCAGGTCTTGAGAGATTTGCATGGGTAACAATGGGAACTCCTACCGCGTATGATTGTTGTTTTGGACCCATAACAAAATACATGATAAACAAGATAGGAATCGATACAGATTCAAACATAATTTCCAAGTATTTCATGGCAATAGCAAGAGCTCTCTCAGAATCAGATGACATTTCAATAGTTAGAAAGAATGCAGCAAAAATTGCAGGCTTGGATGAAGCAAAACAGGACAAGATAATTTCTCCACTAGAGGGAGTCTACATGATAGCAGATCATTTGAGGACACTTGTATTTGCAATTTCTGATGGTGCACTACCAAGCAATGTAGGAGGAGGATACAACTTGAGGATGATACTCAGAAGGACACTTGCAACTATTGACAGATTTGGCTGGAATTTTGATCTCAATGACCTCATTGACCTTCACATAGATTATCTCAAGTCTACATATCCAGAACTTGAACAAACACGCAATGATGTAAAAACAATAATCGAGGTCGAGAAAAATCGCTATGGTGAGTCTAGAGTCAGAATGAAAAACATGGCATCTACTCTCAAGACACAGAACAAAAAACTAACAGTAGATGATCTCATAAGACTCTATGAATCCGATGGTATTACTCCAGACTTTCTCAAAGAATACCAGATAATATCAGAGATTCCCTCAACATTTTATGAAAGACTATCAGACTTGCACCAATCTGAAAAGACCGAGAAAAAGGAAGAATTGAATTTAGAAGGCATTGCGGATACAGATTTACTATATTACAAAAATGATCCACATGAATTTGATGCCAAGATACTCAAAATTATTAAAAATAAATTTGTCATACTTGACAAGACCTCATTTTATGCAAGAGGTGGAGGACAAGAGCCAGACCATGGTAAAATTGCAGATTTTGATATCATAGATGTTACCAAGCACGGAAATGTGGTACTGCATGAGATCAAGGATGGAACTCCAAAAGAAGGTATGGTTGTAAAATGCAAAATTGATTCAGTGCGAAGATATGGAATAACACGAAACCACACCAGCACTCATGTTCTTAATGCATCTGCAAGAAATATTCTAGGTTCTTGGATCTGGCAGCATTCTGCTTTCAAAGATGCAGATTATGCAAGATTAGATATTACACATCATTCAAACCTTACAGAAGAAGAAATAACGAAGATAGAAGATCTTGCAAATGTTACCATAAGAAAGGATATTCCAATTTTGATCAACCAGTTTGAAAGAGGCGATGCAGAGCAAGAGTATGGCTTTAGAATTTACCAAGGAGGAGTGGTACCAGTAAAACTAGTACGAATTGTAAACATAGAAGGTTTTGACGTAGAAGCATGTGGTGGAACACATGTTCAAAAGACTGGAGAGGTAGGATTGATAAAAATCACCAAGGCTGAAAGGATCCAAGACGGAGTGGTTAGACTAGAATTTGTGTCTGGCGAATCTGCACTAAAGTACACTCAAACCCAAGATAGAAAAATTTCACACATAGTAAAATCTCTAGGTTCAAGTAAAGAAAAGATGTTAGAGTCGTTTGAACACGTGGTAAAAGATTCGGATGATACAAAAAGAAAGTTAAGACACCTAATCAAAAGAGTCACAGATACATCTGCAAGAGAG
>CAMLDG010000044.1 GCA_946478655.1 uncultured Nitrosotalea sp. | reverse complement strand
CTATGTGATAACTTCAAAATGGTCTAAAGGTACAAAGGGTCCAGTAAAAGATGTAGTAATCAAAAATGGTCAGCTAGTCAGTGGTGTTATTGACAAGGCATCCATTGGAGCAGAGGAACCTGACAGTGTCTTGCATAGAATCACAAAAGACTATGGATATGAAGAGGCAAAGAATTTCCTCAACTCCATTCTAATTATGTTAAAACAATTCATTACAGGTTATGGATTTAGTTATGGATATGCTGATCTTGAACTTGCAACAAAGACAAAAGATGGAATCCTTGAAAATATTCAGGAATCATATGACAGGGTTTATGATTTCATTGCTCAGGCAAAGAAAGGTACACTACAACTTAGCAGAGGTCTTTCTGCTGAAGAAGCATTGGAAGCATATATTGTAAACGAGCTTTCAAAAGCAAGAGATAAAGCTGGAAACTCTGCAGACAAGTCTTTTGATGAAACTAACGCTGGTAGAATAATGGCAACAACTGGTGCCAGAGGTTCATCATTGAACATTGGTCAAATGGCAGGTGCATTGGGACAGCAGTCTATTAGAGGAAGAAGAATTCTCAAAGGTTATAGTAACAGGGCATTACCACACTTTAAAGAAAATGATGCCAATCCAGATGGTAAAGGATTTGTAAAATCTAACTATAGAGAAGGACTGTCGACTCTTGAATTCTTCTTCCACGCTATGGGAGGAAGAGAAGGTCTTGTTGACACTGCAGTTAGAACACAACAAAGTGGTTACATGCAGAGAAGGCTCATCAATGCACTTGAACATCTCAAACTAGAATACGATGGAACAGTAAGAGATCCACACGGTCACATCATACAATTCCTTTACGGTGAGGACGGAATCGATGTTGCAAAAAGTGATCATGGTGAAGCATTTAGAATTGCAAGATTGATTGAATCTGAAAGTATCATTGATTCTGGAAAGAAAGCTACAAAAGAAGAGATAACAGATCTAGTCAAAAAATATGCAAAGACATTCAATCCACGTTTATCAAAAACTGTACTTGAGGCACTACTTGAATCAAAACTTAGCAAAGATGGTGTTGATAAAGTCTGTAAAAAAGCATTAGAGCTATACGTTAATGCCAAGGTAGAACCTGGCCAAGCAGTCGGTGTAGTAACCGCTCAATCAATAGGAGAGCCAGGTACTCAGATGACTTTGAGAACATTCCACTTTGCAGGTATCAGAGAAAGAAACGTAACCCTAGGACTTCCTAGATTAATTGAACTTGTAGATGCAAGAAAGAAACCAGTAACACCAACAATGGATATCTACTTGGAAGAAAATCACAAGAAATCAAAAGAAAAAGCAATCAAAGTAGCTAGAGAAATTCTCCATACCAAAATCAGTGCATTAATCTCTAGTACTGAAACTGACTATTCTACAAAAATAAAACTCAATCTCAATCAAGATAAACTAAGAGAAAGAGCATGTACCATAGAAGATGTAGTAGATGCATTACAGTCTTCTAAGAAGAAATTTGAAATCGAACCAAGTGGACACTCTATTACATTAACACTGCCAGAAGAATCTGACACTCAGACTGTTCTTGCAATGAGAAACAAAGTACTATCAACTACTGTCAAAGGTGTAACAGATGTGGAACGAGTTACTATTGTGCAACAAGGAGAAGAGTGGGTTATACAAACATCTGGCTCAAACATTGCAAAAGTATGGGAGATTGATGGAATCGACAAGAAAAATATTCGAACTAATAACATCTTTGAGATTGCAGGTACTCTAGGTATTGAGGCTGCACGAAATTCATTGATAAATGAACTAAGCTCTACCCTTGAAGACCAAGGTCTAGAAGTAGACGTGAGATACATCATGTTGGTATCTGACTTGATGTGCTCTAGAGGATACTTGCAACAAATTGGAAGACACGGAATTGCTGGTACTAAGACAAGTGTACTTGCAAGAGCAGCATTTGAAATTACAGTTCCAACAATTGCTGAAGCCGCACTAGCAGGTGAAGTTGAAGAACTCAAAGGAGTAACAGAAAATGTTATAGTAGGAGCAAATATCCCAATTGGTACAGGAACAGTAGATCTATACATGAGAGTGGTTCAAGATGGCTAAACTATTAGAAAAAATAATAAAAGATGCAATTGAGGATGGCAAGTACTCGTTTGGTACAAAGGAGACAATCAGTACAATCAAAAATTCAAAGGTTGTAGTATTGTCAAACTCTATACAGGAAAAAACACTAGAAAAAATACAAGAAGCAGCTAAAAATTCTAAAGTCCCAACTCTACACTATAACGGTTCATCAGTAGAACTTGGTAGATTGTGCGGAACACAGTTTAGAATTTCTGCATTGTCGCTTAAGACTCTAAGCGATACTAATCTTAAAGCAATAACAAAAGAACTAGAAACAGAGACGAACTAATCTGATGTACTTTTCCTCGTATTTTATCTATCAAGATTTAAATGTCCCACCAAGAGATCGAGTTTAAAAACGGTATGACGGAAACAATCAAACTCTCAACAGATCAAATAAAGCTAATGTCGCTTTTTCAGAATGTGACCGGAGCTACAGCACGAGACTGTATTGAGGACGAAAAACAAGACCGAGTAATATTTGTGGTAAATCATGGTAAAATGGGGTTAGCCATTGGAAAGGGCGGTTCTACGATTAAGAATTTACAAAACGTGGTAAAAAGAAATGTTGAACTTGTAGAATATTCTGAAGAACCAGCAGAATTTCTGAAAAACATGCTCAATCCAAAATTAGTCTCTGAAGTAAAAATAAACAAGAGACTTGATGGCTCACTTCAAGCAATCATTCTAGTTGATGCAAAAAAGAAAGGAATTGTAGTAGGTAGAGAAGGACGTAATGCCGAAAAAGCAAGACTATTAGCAAAGAGATACTTTCAAATTTCTAGTGTTCTTATTCAAAGTCCGGAGAAAATAATGGAGTAAATGGTATGGCAAAATCACCTCTAGGTCTATTTGCAGGAAGAGTTCTCAAAGATAAGAGAAAACGACAAAAGTGGTCAATTGGTACCTATAAGAGAAGAGAACTAGGACTTGACAGAAAAGCAAGCCCACTTGGAGGAGCTCCACAAGCTAGAGGTATAGTTTTAGAAAAAGTTGGAATTGAAGCAAAACAGCCAAACTCTGCTGTAAGAAAATGTGTTAGAGTACAACTGATAAAAAATGGTAAAACAGTTACAGCATTCCTTCCTCGTGACGGTGCACTCAACTTTGTTGATGAACACGATGAGGTACATGTAGAAGGCATGGGCGCATCCATGGGAGGAGCTCTTGGTGATATTCCTGGTGTAAGGTGGAAGGTTTTCAAGGTAAATGGAACTTCACTTAAGGAACTTGTTTACGGAAAGAAGGAAAAACCAAGGAGATAGAAAATGACTGAAACACAAAACCTTTTACTTTTCAGAAAATGGGACATTTCTAATATCGATATTAAAGATCCAGGATTGAAAAATGTAATATCTCTAAAACAAGAGATCATACCATTGTCATTTGGTAGATCAGCCCTTAAAAGATTCAACAAGGCTGAAGTTAACATTGCTGAAAGATTGATCAACAAACTATCTCACTTTGGAAAGAAGTATGCCAAAAACACAGGTAGAATGGGCGGAAAGAAAATTCGAGCAATCAATACTGTCAAGGCAGCATTTGATATCATATACCTAAAAACTGGCAAAAATCCAGTCGAAGTTTTGATTAGAGCTGTAGAACACTCTGCACCAAATGAAGATACTACTAGAATAGTATATGGTGGAACTGTATATCACGTATCCGTAGATGTTGCACCATTGCGAAGAGTAGACTTGGCATTAAGATTCATTGCCGAAGGTGTCAGAGACGCATCATTTTCTAATCCTAAAGCAGTTGAGGAAAATCTTGCAGAACACTTGATACTTGCTTCTGCAAATGACATGAATGCACCTTCTGTTAAGAAGAAAAATGAGCTAGAAAGAATAGCAATGGCTTCTAGATAGCAAAAAATTGTTTTTAAAAATATAGATAGCCCGAGGCAGATTCGAACTGCCGTCCCCAGGTGTCCTCTCATAAGATCCAGAGCCTGAGATCCCTAACCCAAAATTGTTTGGCCACTAGACTATCGGGCTACCGAGACGACTGGTATTTCTTGAGAATATATTATTTTGTACTAGCCTCACGGACTGCTGTGGCATAATCACAATTTGCACCAAGTCTCATGTAGGGAATCAATCTGTAATGAATGGAGTAAAGATCATTTTCTTTGTATAAAATTCCTTTTAACAACAACGACACAAAACCTCCTGCAATTTTAGAAGCTGGTATGCTAAGCTCTTTGCATACCTGGTCACGTCGCTTTTTGTATTGTTGACTGGTAAAACTGATTGCATTCAACTCTAAGACTAATGGCCACATGACTTTTTCCCAGACAAATCTTCGATTCTGCGTGGCAGAGGCATACTTTCCCTTTTCTTCTAGCATTGATAACGTTCAAAAAGTTCTGATCTCAATTTATTAGTTGATGAAATCAAATATTGAAGAGGCCTTAGAACTATTATCAAAAGACTGGAAGATCGAACCAATAATCCAGGATTTTATCTTGGGTAAAAAAACAAATGTTTCAGATTTTCAGATAAAGGTAAACGATGTAATTTTTCATATTCCATACCTGCAAGATGAAAATGGTTATGTCTTGTGGAAATGTTATTGGCCTGATTGCCATAATTGCTGTAACAGACAAGGTAGGTTGCCGCTTACAAGTAATGATCTGATAACAATAAGTAAAAATCTAAAGTATGACAAAATATCTGATTTTGTAAAAAAGGAGACCAACATAGCTACATGGGAAGAAAAGGGGCCTACCGGAAACCCTGTGGTCATGACCATGATAAATCTAAAACGTAAAGAAGATGAGAAAGAATCAGAAGACGGGACCTATGTAAAATGTAGGTTTCTTGATGACAAGGGCTATTGTGGATTGCACCCTTCTAGACCTGGAGTGTGTTACCTGTACCCATTCTCATCATGGCTTGAAAATGAAAAAGGCAAAGTCAGAGTTCATGCTACGTTTCAATTTACAGGTGACTGTCCTGGGTTTTACTTTGCAAAATCTCATGATGACATGAAAAGTGTTCTGGTGGATTATTCTAAAATGATTTATGATTATACCATGAATTCAAATAGAACAACAAGAGAAAATTTTGGCTATGTAAGTATGTGATTCTAGGCTTTTGCTACTTTCATCATGTCTGTCATCTTGATTTCCATACCAAATCTTTTT
>CAMLDG010000043.1 GCA_946478655.1 uncultured Nitrosotalea sp. | reverse complement strand
AATCAAAGAATGCCCTTGACAAATTGTTAAAGACAAATGATGTTGTAATACTTGAGGGAGCAGGATCCCCAGCTGAAATAAACCTGCAACGGTATGACATTGCAAATATGAGAATGGCAGAATATTGTAAATCGCCTGTGATCTTGATAACTGACATAGATAAGGGCGGAAGCTTTGCAAGTATTGTGGGAACATTGTCACTTCTTGATAAAAAACATCAAAAACTTGTCAAAGGGTTTGTCATAAACAAGTTTAGAGGAGATGTAGACATACTGTATCCAAGCTATTCCATATTGAGAAAAAAAACCCTGAAACCGGTAATTGGTACAATTCCCTTAATTGATCTTGACATTCCAGATGAGGATTCTCTGTATGCAAACCCAAAACAAGTATCGTGGACAAAAAAATATCTTACTACACTAGACAAAGAAATAGATCACTTGGCTCTAATTGTGAAAAAAAATCTTGATATGAAAAAGATACGAGGTATGTTAAACTGATTCTGATACCGATAATTGCAGTTGTGTTTGCGATTGTACTTGATCTTATTTTTGGAGATCCAAAAAACAGATATCATCCAACTGTTTGGATGGGTAAATTGATTGGCAAGTCAGTACCATATGCAAAATCTACATATCCTATTACTGAAAAAATTAACGGTATAATTCTTCTTGTTTTAGCGGTATCACTAGTATCTTTTTTGATTATTTCATTCTCATCCTCTTTGAAATATGTGGAAAGTTTTGATTTTAATGAACTATACAAAATTCTATTCATAGGTGCAAGTATAATTCTAGTCGGAATTTTACTAAAGACTACCATTGCGATAAAAGGAATGGAAGAACATGCATCAAAAATCATGAGTTCTATAGCAAAAAATGATCTAGATGGTGCACGGACACAACTTTCTATGATAGTAAAGCGAGACACCAAAAATTTAGATAAACAACACGTAATTTCTGCAACTCTTGAAAGCATCAGCGAAAATATTGTTGACGGTATAACAGGTCCACTTTTCTATTTCTCAATTTTTGGCTTGACTGGAGCATTTGTGTATAGAACTGTAAACACGGCTGACTCTATGATTGGATATAAAACAGAAATATTTCGAAACATAGGCTGGTTTGCAGCCAATTGTGATAAAGTACTCAACTTTATCCCTTCTAGACTCACTAGCCTTGTTATGGTATTTTCATGCATTATACTACGAGAAGACTGGAAGAATTCAAAGACTGAAAGCCCAAATGCAGGTTATCCGATGGCTACTCTGGCTGGTGCGCTTGGAATAAAATTTGAAAAGATGGAACATTATGTTTTAGGAGATGGAAATTCTGAGATAACTGAAAGACATTTCCAATCTGCAATATCTATAATGAAAATGACTACAATATTATTTGTTTTATTTTTTACAATTCCTATGATTTTGTCATTGTCATATCTTGGTTGGTGGTTTAATGTTTAAGGGAATATCATCTGTAGTATCATTTCTAACAATCATTCCTTCTAAGAATAGTGAACTGGAAACTGTAGCAAAGAACATGTATCTTTTCCCAATCGCAGGAGCTCTTATAGGAATAATTATTGGTGCTACAGGTTACGGTTTATCTTTTTTTCTTCAACCTCTTATTACTGGTCTTATCTTGACCGGAGCACTTGCTATGATAACCGGAATGCATCATACAGATGCATTATGTGATTTTGCAGATGGAATTATGGCAAAGGGTACAAGAGAAAAAAAACTCCAAGCGATGAGAGATCCAGCAGTAGGTTCTGCTGGAGTAATGACAGTTGTTCTATATGCCGCAGGTATGATATTGGCTATTTCCATGACCAAAGGTTTTGCACTGTTTGAGGCAATACTTCTAAGTGAACTCATGGCTAAACTGTCCATGGTAATACAGGCAAATCGAGGTCTTTCTGCTTGGGAAGGACTAAGTTCTCCCTTTACTCAATCTATGAAAGATCCACGAAAATTTGTCATAGCTATACTATTAGCAATAGTACCCACTGTGATTTTGGCGGGAATGACAGGCATATTTGTAATAATATCATGCGTAGGATTGTCTTTTCTATTGCTTGTTGTTGCAAACAGGAGCTTTGGAGGAATTTCTGGTGATGTATTTGGTGCAAGCAATGAATTGGTAAGACTAGCATCTCTATTGATTTTTGTATCGATATGATAGGGCTGGTCATGTGTGGAGGTAAGGGCACTAGAATGAAATCCTCTGAAGAAAAACTACTCCTACGATACAAAAAGCCATTGATAGAACATGTTCTAAATGCTTTGCAAAATTCAAAAATATTTTCAAATACAGTGTGTATCACAAGTAATAACGCACCAAAAACGCGTGAGTTTGTTTCTAGTCTGGGTATTGACATACTTGAAACAAGGGGTGCTGGATATTCTGCTGATCTGGGAGAATCTCTTTCCAAGTTTGAAGAAATGATTTTTGTGACTTCTGGTGATATGCCACTTTTTGATTCTGAGATAATCAAAAAAATTGTAGGCCTGGTAAATGAAGAAAATGTATGGACAAGTGTATTGGTACGAAAAACTTTTCTCTTGTCTCTTGGGTTGGAAGCAGAATTTTTTGTTAATTATAACAATGAAGAATGTGCTTATACTGGAATCTCTATCATTGATCCTCGACGGATACAAAAAATGGAAGCCATAAAGGAATCTTATGTTGTTCTTGATGACAAAAGGATTGCTGTTAACCTGAACACAAAGAAAGATTATGATTTAATCTGCGCTACCTAAAATTTTTCCATTTGTCTTTGCAATGGAACCAGTTGGCTCTGCTAGTGTATTACCACATGCCTTGCATGTTACTATCGAGGAAACATGTGAGTAAACAACGCTCTCTTCTCCGCATTCTTTACACTGTACCTTTTGGAATTTACTTCCTGGTTTTGGTATCCAGATATGGGCTCTTTTCATTATGCAACTAGCTCCAATTTTCTAAGTCTTATTCCTGATACATTCCATTTCTTTTTGCATTCTGGACATGTCATGATAGGAGTGATCTTCTTAGTAGTCTTTGCTGGCTTTGCTAACTTTGGGAACTTTTGACCGCCGTAGCCTTTCTTATCTTCAGCGTGTCTTCTTTCACCGATAGCAGAACCTCTTCTCTTTCCTGCCTTGTATATGGAGACCTTGTGTAACGTATGTTTCTTACACTTGGGGCAATACCTATTGATCTCCTTTGGCATGTTCATAAAAAATGAGCTGCGTTGACCGTAATTTAAACATCGCTTTAATAGTATAATGAATTAATCACCTCTATGAAGGCCAGTTCACTTGCCTCCATGATTCTATCACTCAATGCAGTAGCTATGGGTGATAGCAAGGCAGATGTTGTCTTGAAAAATTGCAGGCTGGTTAATGTATTTTCAAGGGAAGTCATACCTCAAATTCATGTGGCAATAAAAAAAGACAGAATTGCCTATGTGGGAAAGGATGCATCTCATACAGTTGGAGAAAATACGGGTGTCATTGATTTACAGGATAGATACATCACACCAGGATTTGTAGATCCACATATTCACATAGACCAATATGTTCTTCCATCAGAACTTGCAAAAAAATCACTCTTGTCAGGAACTACCACTTTGTTTGCAGATCCAATTGATGTTGTGAGTGTTTGCGGTTACAAGGGATTCAAGGAATTTGTTAAAATGACACAGAGTCTTCCAATTAGGGTTTATCATGTAATTCCTGGGGGGCTGCCAGTTGATAGAAAATTTAGCCATGCAAGGACACTGACAAAAAAAGAAGAAGTCAAAGGACTAGATATTGAAAACGTAGTTGGTCTGGGAGAAGTTTTTTCTTGGACCAAAGTCACTACTAGGGATTTTGATACACTTCAAAGCATATCAAATGTTTTAAAAAATGGCGGTATTGTAAATGGTCATACTGCAGGTGCAAGTGATAAAAAACTAAATGCCTACATAGCATCTGGAATTTTCTCATGCCATGAACCGATTGATTATGATCAAGTACTAGAAAGACTCAGACTTGGAATGTGGGTAATGATGAGAGAGGGCTCCATAAGACGAGATTTGGATAAAATTCTGCCTAATGTATTATCTCATAAAACATATCTTGATAGATTGATGTTTTGTACTGACGGGGTTAATCCCAAAGACATAGCAGAATATGGCATGATTGATCATTGTATCAGAAAATCAATCTCTATGGGTATGGATCCAATAGATGCTATAACCATTGCATCAAGAAATTCTTTTGAGTATTACGGAATGGGCAAGGATCTTGGTGCAATAGCACCTGGCAAATTAGCTGATATTCTAGTCTTTGACGATTTAGAAAAGATCAAGCCAAACAAGGTCTTTGTAGGGGGAAAATTGGTGGTAGCTCACAATAGCCTTGTAGTAAATACTCCAAAGACCGTAATTCCGCCTTGGATGAAAAAAACTGTCAAAACAGGAGTAAAGTTTGAAGAAAAAGACTTTGTTGTACGAAGCAAAGGGAACACCGCACAAGCATTGGTTATCCGACTGGATACTGAAATAATAACAAAAGTGGATCAAGAAGAGCTCCAGGTAAAAGATGGCAATGTAATGGCGTCACATGATAAAGATGTGTGGAAGGTAGCAGCTATTGATAGGACATATGGTACTGGAAAAAAAACTGTAGCATTTTTGAGAAATTTTGGTGCTGATATAGGTGCATTTGGATGTACGCAGAGCTTTCACGAAAATGACATGATAGTTATCGGTTCAAATGAAAAGGACATGGCATTTGTTGCAAATAGTTTGACCAAGATGCAGGGCGGTATGCTAGTATCTAAAAATCATAACGTCCTAAGTAAATTCTCATTACCGCTTGCTGGCTTGATATCTTCACTGTCTTTTGAAAGAACACTCGATGAATATTCTAGTATAGATTCTAAATTAGTTGAAACTGGTTGCAAATTCAAAAACCCTCATCTCATACCTCTTTTCCTACCATTTCTTGCGTTACCTGAGATCAGAATCTTGTACACCGGTGTTGTAGACGTTAAAAATAGAAGATATCTGAAGATCTTGAACCGATAAGGTATTAAAAGGGGCAATTAGTTACACGAGTTAAGGGATTAATTTTGGCGTCTATTCAACAAACACCACAAGGACCTGTGTTGGTATTAAAAGAAAGTGCATTACAACAAAAGGGACGAGATGCACAAAAGAATAACATTGCTGCAGCAAAATTGGTTGCAGAACTTGTAAGAACAAGTCTTGGTCCAAGAGGCATGGATAAGATGCTTGTTGATTCTC
>CAMLDG010000042.1 GCA_946478655.1 uncultured Nitrosotalea sp. | reverse complement strand
TATTAAACTTGATTATTCATTCGCTCTATCTCAATTCACTCCGGAAGAAATCTTTCTCTTCGATGATTTTTTCCTTAGTTTACTACCGCAAATGGGGCAGTCAGACATTTTCTTGAAACTCTTGTTGCATGCAGGGCACAAATACACACTGTCCAAGACCTTGGATATTCCCTTGGTCATTATTGGAATGACTTTGAGATTCAGATGTCTTGCAACATTTGATACTGTGAAATCATCTGTTACTAGTTCACCCTTTAGCTGAACACACAGTGCAAGCACTGACATGTCTTCTTTTGATAGTTCAGCCGAGTCTCCTATATTTTCTGACTCGTCCAAAATGAATTTGAGAAATTTTTCTTCTGGTTCTACAATCTGTAGTCTGCCTAGATCAATGAGTGTTTGCACTGCGTCATGACTTTTTTTTATGTGCTTTATTTCTTCAAAAACTAACGGAGTTGTAAAGCACTTCTCTTGAGAAGAAAACGGCACTCCTGCATAAAATGAGGTGGCATCTAATATTTTAGAAACCAAGCTTGCTCATCTGTCTCAAACCTTGTTTTTTCAGTCTTACAAATACAGCATGTTTTTTGTATTTTCTTATGGTAATTACATCATCAAATCTGGCAGTTTTGATCACTTGAGCATCCATGATTATGTTGGAATCATGACTACTGTGGATCTCAATTTTTTCATCAGGAACTACAATTGATGGTAACTTGTTTACTGGAGCAACAGGTGTTATGATAAGAACATCTAGACTTTCATGAAGAATTGGACCTCCTAAAGAATAGGAATGTCCTGTGGAACCACTTGGCGTTGCAACAATTACTCCATCCATTTTTTGTGTTACTTTATCACTTTGAAATTTGATCTCAAACAACGATGTCTTTGTCAAATTTTGTCTATTGATATAAATTTCATTTAACGCTGGAGGAAAATCTTGTCCTCCGCAAGAAGCAACTACTCTAGTTCGCTTGTCCAAAAAAATCTTGCCTGAAATGATTTGCGCAATGGCAGTGTCAATCTCGGGCAGTGTTATCTCTGATAATATGCCTCTGTTTCCTCCTACGTTTATTGCAAGATTTGGAACTTCGTTTTCTAGATACCTAAAAGTTCGTAGTGTTGTTCCGTCTCCGCCAAGTGTTATTGTCAAATCTAGTTTTGTGGTCTTGAGATCTTCTATATCGCTGATTTTCTTGGCTCCATCTACATCTACGGCTGAAACTGTATACACTTTGATTTTTTTTGCAAGCAATTTCTTGGCAACTTTTTTTACCGCATCCTCAGATTCTTTTGAACCAACTTTGCTTACAAGTGCAACATTGTGAAGATCCAAGCAAAACTACTAATTTTAATTTCACTTAAAAAGCATCTGTTGAGCATAAAATATTAAGAACCGTCTGGGTCAAGTATGATAGAGACAAAATGAATTATGCACAACCAGTTTTAGTAGATACAGAAACCGTCTCAAAGAACTTGAGCAATAAATCCTTTAAAATTGTTGAAGTCGACTATGACCCAGAGAATGCCTACAGACAAGGACATCTCCAGGGGGCAAGTCTCATCTGGTGGAAACGAGACATCAATGATCCTATTACTAGAGATATAATCAGCAAATCACAGTTTGAAGATTTACTGTCAAGAAATGGAATAACTACACAATCTGAAGTTATTTTGTATGGTGACTTTAACAATTGGTTTGCAGCATTTGTATTTTGGATATTCAAGTATTATGGACATGAAAATGTGAAAATCATGAATGGTGGAAGAAAAAAATGGGAGATTGAAAACAAACCTTACACAAAAGATGAACCACAAATACCAAAAACAAACTATGTTGCACAACCACCAAATGAAGGACTCCGTGCATATCTCTTTGATGTAAGACGTGCACTTGACAAAAAAGATACTGTTCTAGTTGATGTACGTTCACCAAAAGAATTCTCAGGTGAGGTAACTGCACCTGCAGAGTATCCAATGGAGCATGCTCAGAGAGGAGGACACATTCCTCATGCAAACAACATTCCTTGGGCAAGTGCAGTAAATGACACTGATGGCACTTTCAAATCTGTAGAAGAACTCAAGAAAGTTTACGAATCAAAAGGAATCACTGCTGACAAGGACGTCATATGTTACTGCAGAATTGGAGAAAGATCTTCACATACGTGGTTTGTTCTAAAATATCTTCTTGGATATCCTCAAGTTAGAAACTATGATGGGTCCTGGACTGAATGGGGTAATATGATTGGAAACCCAATCGAAAAATAACGATAAACCGGAACTGCCAATTCTAAAAAAAGGTATATTCTATGCAATACTTGACGATCCAGTTTATCTTATCTTGGAAGACAAGACAAAACGCGGTCTTACCTCACAAGAAAGATCGGTTGATGAAAAGTATGGTGTATCCTCTGATAGGGGAATGATATACGATATGGATGGAATTGGGCACAAGGTGGGAATACGCTGGTATTTTCCAAAAGATACGTACGGATTTGACAAAGTCCTGGAACATGCAACAGAGATGGAACAGAGATACAGAAAGATCCGAGAAGAGACTTGCCCTGACTACTAAGAAGCATTTTTAAACTCTTTTTTAATTATACAAATCAGATGTCACTCCTGCTAAAGGATAAAGTGTATACAGTTCAATCGGGTACATCAAAAAGAGGAGTATATCCTTTACACAGTTACAAGCTTGGTCTTTATCGTCTTCCTGTAAAACTTGAAGATACTTATGAAATTGATTCTATCGTATCTGGATTCAAGAAAGTCTTTGAGATGGATAAATTTGCTGACAGGATTTACGCTACATATCGCTGGAAAGAAGAAAACATGCCAGACCCAGATGACAGTGGATACAAGTCAATAGATCTTGAAGTTCAAGTCGAGATTGTAACTGGCGAAGTGGTTGACATGATATATCAAGTATATCCAGTTGAAAAATATGGCGACGGTCTATGGGTTGAACATTATAGAAAGAAAGCAGATGCAAATGCAAAGATGATAATTGATACCATTTTACGAAATAGCGTTCTTGCAGACAAGATGGTAGAGCATGACGTAAAAACAAAACAGCTAACACCAGAACAAGCTCTCAAGGCACTGGAAGAACTAACACCATTAGCTCAGATAGTTCCTAATGCAAAACCAAAACCAAAGCCTGCAGCTCCTCAACCAGGGCAACAGGTGGCAGCAGAAGCAGAACCTGAAACACCTTCTGGCGCAAAACCAGGTCCAATTGATGTTGACTTTAAATCAAAACTCAAAGTTGTTGAAACTTTTACTGCTCCATCTAGTCACAAGATAAAGGTATTCGGTCATAGAAAGGGTAATGAAATTCTTGGAATCTGGGGAGAATTTGTATCAGTTGATTATGATATCTGTGTAGGAGATGGTGCATGCATCGATGCATGTCCTGTAAAAGTTTACGAGTGGGCAGAGTTTGCAGGTCATCCAGCTTCTGATAAAAAACCATTGATGGCACGAGAACCTGATTGTATATTTTGTCTGGCATGTGAAAACGTATGCCCTGTTCAGGCAATAAAAATATCAAAGAAAGGTTAAGCCAAATTTTAGCGGTACGGCTATAAAGACTGGAGAGTTGAAAAATTCCAAATGTTTACACATGCCACACTTCCTAATCCGCTGACGGGATTTCTGTGGAACATTTTCATTTGGATTGCAATGATAATTACACTCTATACCTGCAACTTTTACTATCTTGTAGTAATTGCAAGACGTCAGAAGAAAAATAATTCTATAACCTTCAAAGAAATTCCAACTGTAACAATTCAACTTCCGATATACAACGAAAAATATGTTGCTTCAAGATTGGTAAATGCTGTATGTGCACTAGATTATCCAAAAGACAAGCTATGCATCCAGGTACTAGATGATTCTACTGATGAAACATATGATCTGCTTGAGAATCTAGTCTCCGATTACAAGCAAAAGGGATTTGACATACAACATGTGCGAAGGTCTGACAGGAAGGGATACAAGGCAGGCGCACTTCGAAACGCAATGAAGTTTACAAAAAGCGACTTTGTTGCAATCTTTGACGCTGATTTTATACCGCCAACATGGTTTCTCAAAAAAGCATTATCTTATTTCTGCACTCCAGACGTAGGACTGGTTCAATGCAAATGGGGCCACGTAAATGAAAAATATTCTCCTCTTACCAAGGCTCAAGCACTCAGCCTTGACTTTCACTTTCTTGTGGAACAAAAGGCAAAAAGCAACTCTCATCTCTTTATGAGTTTTAATGGTACTGCAGGTATCTGGAGAAGACAATGTATTGAAGACTCTGGAGGGTGGCACATTGCTACTCTGGTTGAGGATCTTGACCTAAGCTATAGGGCACAAATGAAAGGCTGGAAGTGTGTCTTTATTCCTGATATTGTAGTAGACGCAGAACTTCCGGTACAGATGAACTCTGCAAAAAGACAGCAATTTCGGTGGGCAAAAGGCTCGATACAGTGTGCCGTAAAATTACTTGGCTCTGTTGCGATAAAAAAATTACCAGTTGATACCAAGGTTCAAGCATTTATCCAACTTACAAGACATATCGTGCATCCCCTGGTTCTTGCACAATTTCTGATCTTGCCAATACTTTTGGCCTCAAAAATAAATCTCTATATCATAAACGGGTTGCCTGCACTGACAATAATTGCGTACCTGGCAATGGGCCCTGTTGCATATCTGATGGTTATACAACAAATGTATCAAAAAAAATGGCGGTCAAAGGCAATGTCTTACTTGTATTTGATAGTCTATTCTGCCGGCATGTCTGTCAACAATACCGTGGCAGTCTTTGATGCGCTCTTTGGAAAAAGAAACGAGTTTTTGCGTACTCCGAAATTTGGAATAATAAAAAATGATGATGATTGGAGAGACAAGGCATATGCACTTCCGTTTACAAAAACTACACTTCTTGAGATATTCTTTGGTGTATATGGAATACTTGGCATGTTTATTGCGATATTTTCTGGTAATCCTGTATTTGTGCCAATAATTGGAATTCAGGTAGCTGGGTTTCTTTACATTGCGTATCTTAGCATATCGCATTCAACGTTTAAAAAAGGCAAATCAAGAGGTAGAATCGAATCAAAGGCAGAAAAAATGGCAAACAATTACTATAAAGCTGCATTGGCAGGAATTATTGCATTAATCGCGGTAGGTGTGGTTATGGCATTTGAGGAATATGGCAGTACCATTTACCCACTTGATCAATCTCGAGGACTCTTGATCAGAATCCAGGCCACTTCTGATCCTC
>CAMLDG010000041.1 GCA_946478655.1 uncultured Nitrosotalea sp. | reverse complement strand
GAATCCAGAACATGACAAAGTGAATATCATTTCAGAGAAACAGACAAAAAGTTAAGTAACGTAAACAGGATGATAACATAGTGGAAAAGGGATTTGTACTAATCAATTGCGAACTAGGCGCAGAGGATTACATAATTGAAGAGCTCAAAACCATACCAGAGGTCAAAAATGCCCATGTCACATTTGGCGCCTATGATGTGATAGCAGAGATACAGGCAAAAAATTCTCAGGAATTTGATAGCATATTGTCCCAAAAGATCCGCTCATTGTCCCAGGTTATGAGCACCATGACCCTCAAGGCCACAACCTGAAAACAGTTTTTACTCGATTAATGCTATACCTTGGCAGTTTTATCCATTCAGAGTATGATAATTATACTGGTAAACTAGAGAGTGTTACTAGTTGGAAAAAATTGAATACGAAGGCACCGTTTGGGCAATAAATCATGGCCTACCTCAACCATTGCTTGATCATTGCATAAAAAAGCTGGTAGATTACGGAGTTAAAAAAGAAGACATTACAATTACAGATGCACCGTCAGATGTAAAGGTTGGAACTGTAGTAGTAGATGTATATCCATATCACATAGAGGTTGGACGGGTAAGAACAACAAGAAATGACTCGTACATAAGCGGTAGCATAATGATAATAGAGCTAAAAGCAGACGCAGAAGGAAAATACATAGATTAACAATCAGAATACCATTTTTAGTTCATCTAACACACATTAGGATTCAAACGCATAAGTAACCAAACATTTTTCATTTACCAATAATTGAAACTAGAAAAAAAGGATGTCTTGTTTGTAATACTAGTCTCTGCTGTTTATTGTTCCTTGGCTGCAGGTTTCTCACTTGTCAGCACAGCATTACCAGACAAGACTGTTTTGACAAATCCGATAGAGCACGGCAGTCTAAACTTGAAAGAGATCACAGGGCATTTTGCATGGGGTGTTGTTGCAGCCCTAGTAACACTCATAGTCAGATACATATTTCGAGGAGGATTTCTTGCAGTTCTAATAGACGCGGATCATCTGATTGGCCTTTTACATGTCGAGGGAATTCCAAGAATGGGTCATTCCATCACATTTGCAATCGTTGCTGTGATTGTTCTAATGGTTCTCTTTCGTAGAAACGACTATCGTCTAGGAGCCATAGTTGGAACAAGCATACTTACTCACATATCATATGACATATTTTCAACAGAATACGGATTTCCAATCTTGACTCCTTTTGTAAACAAGATAATTGAATTTCCAAGAGAAGACTGGATATTGTTTGAGATTGCTGCAATTGCAATAATTGGGGTTGTTAGTTTTCTTGTCACAAAAAAAGAGTCAACCTCAACTACATTTGTTCGATAAGATTCAACTAGAAAATTTGATAGGAAATCATCAAATTTGAAATATATGTATCACCATATACTACTGTGGAATTCTGGTACAGTCATGCATTTTATTTTAAAATGCAACAAGGATATGGACAAACACATTATGAAATATAGAGAACATGTTGACATTGTAAAAGCAATTTTAGAGATTACAAGATCAGGTGCATCAAAAACTCAGATAATGTACAAGGCGTTTTTATCATACACGCTGTTGGTAAATTATCTCCAGATACTACAAGACAAAGGACTTGTAAAATACAACAAGAAGACACTACGTTACAAATTGACCAAGAAGGGGGATCAGTTTATAGAATATTATAAAAAAATTGCAGAGCTTCTTGATATGGATAACAATGGCGTAGAGATTAGCCAGTTGTTTAGAACGTAAGACTATTTTTGTGTCAAATAGATTTATTTCAGATTAATTATTGGCTTTGTTGTGAGACGAAAAAAGGCTCCAGGTAAAAGTCACACCATGCCAATTGCAATAGGTTCAGGAATAGCCATAGTGGTAATTGTGATACTTGTCAACTATTACCTTGACCAGACTACTCTTTCAGGTCAGAGATTTGGAGACCAACTGGCACAAATTCAATCAGACCTAAAAAATGAAACTCAGAGTTTTGATCAAAATCTTACACAATACAAGAACGGACAGATTTCAAAAGACCAGATGTTAAAGATAACTGATGCCCACATACTAGCAGTCAAAAATATACTTCCACGCTATGAAGACCTAAAAGCTCCAGAATTGTTCAGACCGTCGTTGCAGCTATTCATACTGTCAACCCAAACACAACTTCAAAGCGACGAAACCCTAAGAGAGTGGATAGTGACAGGCAACAATGCAACAAGCGCAAAGTCAGACCAGTTGCTACAACAATCATTCCAGTATGAGATGAACGCCCTCCAATCTTACCAGACTGCCAAATCTAGTGGCTCACAATAGACCTTTTTGATGCGCAAAATCTAGGATGCTTCCCAGATTACCAAGTATCTCTTTTTTCTCAAGTGGGACAGGAGATGGAAAAATTATTCCAAGCGTAATGCTTAGCATGTCATGATCTGTGTGTGATATCAAAATTTTATGATGTTCAATCCCTTTTTCAGTAAGCATATTTTTCCAGGCAAGTATTCTGTTGTGAACCTCACGAAGTTGTTGTTCAACATAATCAAGACTCATCTCCTTACCATCTTCATGTATCCGCCTTTTATCGGATCATGGTTTTTTATCATATCCTGTATGACTTGGTGTGCCTTGTCCTCCGGTTGAATGTCGCCATATTCGGGGGCAAAATAACCCGCAAGTGTTTTGCGGTCATCGTAGATCTTGAAATATTCGTCTTCTAAATCAATTGTCCACATGATACTATGCAGTAATTTTTTCTGCTACCTGATTTATCTTCAGTGTTGCAAGACACTTGCCACAAAAGTACTCTTTTCCAGTGTTAAATATAGTAGGATTCTTACACTTTGGGCATTCCTTGTTTACTCTGTTTACTTCGATTGGCATGATGGACCTCTTGAGTTAACTCTTCAAAAATGCATGTGGTCAATTTTAGTTTGCAACTGCTCTAATTACAACAGATCCAAGACTGGAAATTCCAAAAATCAAACATTATAAACAATGCAGGGAAAATCTAGTTCGTGATTCCAAGTACAACAAAGACATTCATCGATAGTCTAATTGATTACTATATCAGCGAGGCTGCCTCATACAAACAGCTTGCCATGACATATTCTGATGAAATCAAGGATGTGGACGCAAACGCGTTTGGAATCATAGTTGGCTGTATCTATTCAGGATTTCTCCAAGCATACCAAAACCAAAAACAAAAACCAGCACTTGAGGACACACAAGAGTTTACCCAGATGATCAAAGCAAGGGCAGTCCAGATAAAACGCAGCATACTTGATGCCAAGGTATGACACTTTGAAAAAGGCAATTCTAGTCGTCGCTATCATTGTTTTTGTAGGTCTGGTCTTTTCAAACTCTGCCTTTGCTACAGGCTATTTTCTACAGATGCCAATTAGGGTTCAGCACAGCCCAACAATTTGCGCCATAGAACCACAACCAAATCCAAAATTTCCAACTATTGGAAAACAACTTCTTGATGAAACAGAATATGCAGTAATTGACTGGAAGACAAAGCTTAACCAAGGTTTGGGAAAGCACCCAGTTTGGAACATCAATCTAGTCAAGGTTTCAAACTCAGAGAAAAATAATTTTGACTATACAAAATGTGACATAACAATAAACTATTATCCAGAACCACAAAAAGACCCAAGTGGATTCATTGCAACGGGTGTAACAATTCCAAATTTTGAGACAGGTAAAACGGATATTGAAATTTACTATTCAGATGTCCAGCCAAACTGGGTCAAAAAAGAGTGGTTCCAGGACAACCAAGAATACTATACCTATGTAGACATGCCGTATTACACTGGACTTGTAGCAACAAGCACCCAGTTAGATTCTACAATCAGACATGAGATTGGACATTCATTTGGATTGGGACATTACATTGTACCAAGTGATAGGCTACACAATATAATCAACGGGCTAGAAGACATGCCATCAATCATGATTGATACTGTAACAGTTCTTGGTGTGAAACATTACGACATTACATCACTTGACATTGCACAGATCAAATCGATATACGGAGACAGAGGATTTGACAATCAGGTAGGTTCAAAACTTCAGATGACTCACCAATTAAACACAGACAAGAAAGTATACCAGCCAGGCGAGGACATCATACTGGACATAAACACCATTGGGCTTGGGGAAAAATCATTTGCTGAGATTCTCGTGATTGACTCCAACAATACAATGATAGACAACTTTGGAGTTTCTGGATCAAATTCTACAATATTGTCAGGTGACAAGTATCAAAAAAATGGAAAATATACTGCGGAGCTTATCAATCCAACAACGGGAGATTTTGATTTTACAAGTTTTATCGTAGAAACCCCAAGTGTGAAACCAGATAACTCGAGTCAAAAAGCCAACACCATATTACAGATTCCAACATGGATGAAAAATAATGCAAAATGGTGGTCTCAGGGTACAATCTCAGATGATGAATTTACTAGTGGACTACAGTTTTTGATAAATCAAGGTACAGTAAAGATTCCATCCAGTCAACCAAGTGTCACTCACTCTGGCAAGATTCCAGATTGGGTAAAAACAGACGCATGGTTATGGTCAGCAGGTGAGATGTCAGACAAGGAGTTTGTCAGCGGACTCCAATATTTGGCAGACAATAGAATCAACCAGCCTTGAGATAGAAAACAAGATGATCTTTGTGAAAAGTTAAATTGCAAGATTTTCAACGATAATTCAATGTCAGAGTTAATCCATTATCAGATCCAACAACTAGTTGACAACGGTCAGACAGTCCAATTGACACTTACAGAAGATGTCCAGACAGAGCCGGTCTCACAAAAACAGCTCATGCTTGAGGCAATAAACAAGAAACTAGACCCAGAATTACGAGACCAAATTGCTCCATTCATAGAGGCAATACTTCAGGCCCAGCCAACCATTGCAATCAAGAGCTATGCTCAAACATCGATTACGATTACCATGCCAAAACGTAGGTACGAGAGAATGGGCAGCCCGGCAGTAGGTCAGAGACTAGAAATAAACATAAAAAAGATCTAGACCAATTTTTCAATTTCGGTTACAGTCTCAAGAGGTAGTGAACACGTAAAATCTCTGCAGACGTAGACCTTAGTTTTAGTAGCATCAAAATCTTTTCCTGCAAAGAACTGGAAACCTTTTAGAGATTCAAGATCTTCTTTTTTTGAAACCATGACAAGGATTGCCTCAGGGATGAATTTTTTCAAGAGATAATTTTTCACGTCAGCGTTTATTGGATTTATCATGGTAATCTCGACGGGTTTTTGCAAATATGCATAAATTGC
>CAMLDG010000040.1 GCA_946478655.1 uncultured Nitrosotalea sp. | reverse complement strand
ATTACGTTTAATGTCTTTGACAAATGAGATTTGTCAGATAATGCCTGAATAGATGATTGTTGGGCAATTCCACTAACATTCCACGGAATCTTTGTCTTTTGCAGGATTTCAATCATTTTTTTATTTCCAAGTCCATATCCAATCCTCAATCCTGCCAACCCAAATGACTTGGTCAATGATCGAAGGATGAAAAGGTTATCAAATTCTTGTAGATATGAGACAACACTTTCATTTCCGCTAGGAACCAATTCAATGAAACATTCATCAAGAAACACCATTGCAGATTTTTTGTGTGCTGATTCAAGAATCTTTAACATGTTTTTTTTCTTTATGAGAACTCCTGTAGGATTGTTTGGATTACATAGAAATACACAGCTTTTCATCGGAATTGTATCTTGAAATTCTGACAAGTTTTGGTTCAGATTCATTGTCTTGAAAAAATAGACCATGGCCCCGTTTAATTTTGCAGCAGACTCATATTCACTAAATGTGGGAATTGGAATCAGCACTTTTTGTTTTCTTAGAAATGCAGCACAGTAATTGTAGATGATTTCTGTGGCTCCATTTCCAACTATAATCTGATTTTTTGAAATTCCAGTGTATTTTTGAAGATGAGTTCTTAATTCATTTGAATTAGGATCTGGATAGATTGAAACATGTGAATCATTTTTGAAAACATCTCTTACTTTGGATGGAAATCCAAGAGGATTGACATTTGAGCTAAAATCTAGCAGTTTCAAGTTATGTTCAAGTCCGTTTGAAAATATACCTCCGTGAGCAGCCACCTTGTGATTCGTTATGGTCTTTTCCACTCTAAGCCGCATATTTTTCAAATAACCATAACGGTATTTAGTTGTGTTTTGCTTGCGCTTCTAAAAGAATATTAATTGTATAAAGGACTATTTTCATTATGAAACGTGTAGCCATCATTGGAGTTACTGGCGCAGTAGGCCAGGAATTTGTTCTAGCATTGAATAAGCATCCATGGTTTGAGGTAAAACAGATAGCTGCATCTGAACGATCAGCCAACAAAAAGTTTGTAGATGCTATAAGAGATCCAAACAGTGGCATTTTGAAATGGCATTTGCGAGAGCCCATTCCAGAATACGTAAAAAATATGACAATTGATGCTGTAGACGATATCAATCCAGAAAATTTTGATTTAATTTTTAGTTCAGTAGAAAGCGAAGCTGCAAGAGACATTGAAACAAAATTTGCAAAACATGTTCCAGTCATCAGTACATCTGCAGCATACAGATATGAAGCAGACGTTCCAATTCTCATTCCAGGAATAAATGATGACCATATTGGGTTACTAGATGTTCAGAGAAAGAACAGAGGTTGGAAGGGATTTGTAGCTCCATTACCAAACTGTACTACAACAGGACTTGCAATAACTATGAAGCCACTCTTAGACAAGTTTGGAGCTCAAAAGATAATCATGACATCCATGCAAGCAATGTCAGGTGCAGGCAGATCACCTGGTGTTTCTGCACTAGACATAACAGACAACATAATTCCATTCATACCAAAAGAAGAAGACAAGGTAAGACTAGAAACAGGAAAGATACTCGGCAAGTTCACAGATGGAAAAATTGATCCAGCAAAGATGAAAGTTAGTTGCACATGTACAAGAGTTCCAGTACTAGACGGCCACACTGAAACTGTATTTGTTGAAACTGCCACTCATGTGGACCCAGACAGTGTCAAAAAAGCCATGCAAGATTTCTCAAACAGTGTAAGTGTTACGGGATTGCCATCTGCTCCAAAAGAGTATCTCATGGTTAATGAAGATACCACAAGACCAAAAACAACACTAGATAGAGAGATCAATGAATGAATGACTACAGTGGTCGGAATATTAAGAGAAGATACAGTATTTGATAACGGCATCAAGTATGTGCTTTTCTCACATAATGAGAAAATGGGTTCTGCAAAGGGCGCCGTATTGTTAGCAGAGATGCTATACAAAAAAGGCTACATTTAGTAAATTATAAAATTATAGAAATTTTATACTAACAACTTTAATAAGATCCATTTATTCACAATAATCTGTGTTTTGATGACAAAAGTTGATGATTTAGATATGATAATTTTATCAGAATTATCACAGGATGCAAACATATCAGTTCCAAGAATTTCAAAGAAGATCAACGTAAATTCGTCTGTAGTATACAGCAGAATCAAGAGGCTAATTAAGAGAAAACTCATCGAGCGTTTTACAATAGTAGTAAACGATAGGGAATTAGGCTATACAGTAAAGGCACTCACTGGAATAAACATGGATTCTAAGATGAGAGACAATGTTATTGAAGAGTTAATGAAGATTCCAGAGGTAAGAGAGATCTCAGAGGTAACTGGAAGATTTGATATCATTGTAACCATGTATGCCAAAAACCTAGATGAGATGCACCGATTGATATCCGAGCGACTAGGAAGAATTCAAGGAGTTCAGCGTTCTGAGAGTTTCATCGAAATGAAAAGGACAACAAAGCCGATGCCTTACAAGCCAGCAAAATAGTCGTTTTGGTCTTTTCAACCTATAAATAAGTAATAAGATCCAAATGGAGTAAGAGTGTGCTAACAACAAAAGCCAGTTCAAGAATTAAGGTATACTATGAAGTTACCAAGCCAAAGATATGGTATCTCCTTGTTTTTACTGCAATAGGAGCAGCCTTGACTGCATCGAATTTGTATCATATTCCAGTATCTCCGTTAACATGGGGTCTTGTAATAGGCGGTGTAATAGCTGGTTCTGCTTCTGCAAATACGCTGACAAACTATAATGACAGAGACATTGATGCAATAATGGAGAGAACAAAGGATAGACCCATTCCAAGTAGGAGAATTTTTCCTGCAGAAAAGGCATTATACTTTGGATTAATTCTAGGAGCAATATCACTAGTAAGCGCTTTTGCCATAAACATGTGGGCAGGCATCTTCATGGCATTTGGACTTGCGGATAACATTCTAGTTTATAGTAAATTTCTAAAGAGAAGAAGTAGGACAAATATCGTTTTAGGAGGATTCTCAGGAGGAGCACCTGCAATGATTGGCTATGTCGCAGTGACAACTACCGGCCTATGGGACTTGGGATTGGTTATGGCAGGACTTGTCTTTGTTTGGATTCCAATGCACATATGGAGTCTTACACTTCATGTCAAGGACGATTATAACAAAGTAAATGTTCCAATGTTGACAGCAGTTGAATCAGAAAAGACATCAGTTCGAGTCATTGCCGGGACCACTCTGATGATGGTTCTTTTCAGTGTTCTTCCCTTTTTCATGACAGGCATGTCCGGAAAACATTTGTTTCATGAAGTGTATCTGTATACAGCTATAGTTTCAGGCGCAATAATGATTGCACTAAGTGTCTGGCTACTTGTGAAACCATCCGAGAAAGCATCGTGGACGTTATTCAAGTTTTCAAGTCCATATCTTGCAATATTGTTTATTGCACTGATGATAGATTCTGCACTTTGAGTTTTATTTGAGATATTTTTTCAGGGACAAATTTTCTGCGCCCGGGATCTTGGCAATTTCAAACCCTTCTGCCCTTTTTGAGAAAGATTTTGTTGCATCTACTCCCATCTTTGCAGTAAGAAGATTTTTTTGATCACTTGAAGGATCAAGACTAGAACCTCTTACTTTTGGTATTATTACCAAGTCCTTGTCTGCTTGAAATCTGGTGGCCATGGCATATTCTACCGCAACAGGATCTGATGGATCAATGTCATCATCCACCACTACCACATTCTTAAGAGAACGATGTGCAGAAAATGTAGCCTCGATTGCTTTTTTTGGATCCGACTCTTGTTTTTTGGAGATCTGAACCACTGCATGCAGCCACTTGCAACCACCCTCAGTGAGTACAACCTTTTTGGTTTGGGGCAAGGCATGTTTTAGTTCCTTGTTTATCTTTGCCTCAATTGGCATTCCCATTAGTAACTGATGTTCACCAAAACCAGCTAGTATATCATGAAAGATCGGGTTATTTCTAAAGTATATTCTGTCAAGCTCAAAAACAGGCTGGGCTCTTTTGAAATCATATGTGCGAAGCATTTCTACCATCCATTCTTTGTGTGTCTTGTCCTTGAGAATTCTTCCCTCGATGATTATTTCCGATTCTGATGGTACAAGCATCTTGGAATAAGGAGATTTTGAAAGTGTGAGTTTTTTTCCTAACAATTCATTTGCAATTTCAAGCTCGTCTTTTCCCCAATCAGCTTGATATGCACCTGCAATGGAGACAGCAGGATGAACACCTACTGAAATGGCAACTTTGAGATCCTCACCGTGTTCTTTTGCATAAACAAAAGTCCTGTGAAGATGCCTTCCCTCTACCATCCTAATTGAGAAGTGTTTTTCATCGATTCTCAGCAACCTGTTAAATGATGAGTTTTGCGTACTCATCTCCTGATTTTTTGCATATATGATTGAGGACGTAATGAATGGGCCAGGTTCTTTGTCAAAGTGAGTGACCATCGGCAGAGTAAAAAGATCTCGTGACTGGTTTTCTAGAAATTTTGCTTTTAGTGTTGTTTTTGGTTTTGATGCATGCTTTATGGCAGAAATTACTTTTTCATGTATCTTGTCTTCACTTGCACCAACAGCATAAGCAAATCTTTTTCGCGTCCCTACCAGATTTGAAACCACTCTGAATTTGCTATCTTTGACATTTTCAAACAAAAGCGCCTTTGAGCCGTCCATTTTGGCTGTCACTGCTGCAATCTCAAATTTTGTAGAAACTTTCTTTTTTACTACAGCCAACTCGCCTTTTTTTGCAATAAGATCCAGATAGCCCCGCATATCAGAAGTCATTGTTTTATAATCTCCATTAATTCGTTCATTAGTACTTTCATACTATCAAGATCCAGGTCTTTTTCAATGTTTAATGAAAAGATGCAGATTCCATTTATTGTGGAAGCCACACGTTCTGATACCATCTTAAGAAAAAGTGTATCTGATTTTGATGGTATAACAGCAGCTGTACTTACACGACCACCTGAACTAATAGAAACAACGAGCGTTCCTATCCTTTCCTTGCCCTCTGAAATGGAAATATAATCTCCATTGTCATATGGAACAATCTGTACCAGAAAGTCTCGATGATTCACCGTGACGGTTTTCTTCGTATAACCGACTTGTGATATCAACAGTTTACTTCAGCTTACTAGTGCCTATATTGCTACCGGCGTAACTGCTACCTTCTTTGCAGTTTTTACCGTCTTAGCTTTTGTAGTCTTTGCCTTTGCAGTTTTAGCCCTTTTTGGTGTCTTTACTGCTATTGGCTCTAGCTCTATCTCTTCTACTTCTGCAGCCTTTACAGCAACAGCTTCT
>CAMLDG010000039.1 GCA_946478655.1 uncultured Nitrosotalea sp. | reverse complement strand
CAACGGCCTTGTTACAATAGCAAATACTCATTATCTTAATTCTGGTGTGTGGCAGGTCTCAATCTTGCGAGACAGCAAGTACTTTGTCATCCAAGGCGATGCTCAGGATCAAAATGGAAACATAATTCATCTTAATTTGTTTGGAAGAATAGTTGACAGTAATCAAGAGGGTTCTGTCTTTAGCATATCTGGTAAAATAACAGGTGCTGAGACTTTGAAAGTAAGCTACAGTGCCAAAGTAATATCAGCCAATACTGTAACCACACAACCAACTCAGACACCAACTCCTACAAACACACCTACATCATCAACTGTTAACATCAGCATAGTATACGGCGGATATGATATCAACAATCAAGTTCATTACTCACCATCAAATGTTCAGGTAGCTACTGGTACAACAATAGTTTGGACCAACAACGATTCTGTTCCACATAGAATAATGAGCGGTCTTGCAAAAGCAACTACTGCCAACCAATCAACTTCTATCTTTACTTCTGATGGTAAGATAGATAGTGGCATCATAGCTCCGGGTAGTTCATTCCAGTTTACAGTAACCAATTTTGATACAAGTCAATCACTTGATCCTAAAACTGCAATACGTTATGGTATTCCAGCAAATGAAACAGCAGGTGCAATTACCTTCTTTGATCCTAACTACCAATTCATGGTAGGAATAATTGCTCCACTTGCTCAACAAGTCACACAAGGAAGTGCACAACTTAGCATAATTCCGGGTGCATCAAATCTTGCCAATGGACAATATCTCTCATCAACATCGCTTCAAATCACACCTGGAACAACAATAACTATCATCAACAATGATTCTGTTCCACATAGACTGTTGAGTGGTCAAATAATTACCACGACCCAAGGCGGCTCTAAAGGGACTGCTCCACCAAAGGTGCCTCAATTTACTTCAGATGGAAGAATTGACAGTGGTGTTATCGCTCCAGGTCAGCATTATCAACTCACAATTAGTTATACTGGTTCCACACAATTTTACGATCCTTCATTTACATGGATAAATGGAATTATTCTTTCATCAGCTCCATCCACAAGTCAAGCTGCTCCAGTCAAAATTAGTATAAACCCAGGATCATCATCACCAAAAGGAACAGCAACTGCACAAACGTATAATCAATACAACACGTACTATACACCAGATACCATACAGATAGTTCCTGGCACTCCGATAATTTGGACAAACAATGATTCCATAGCACACACAATTTACAGTGGTGTTAGCACACAAAGACCTGACAATCCATTTACCCCTGATGGAAAGATATCTAGTAACAAAATTGCACCAGGACAATCATTTACAGTTGTGGTAAATGATACTGGAATTATCAGATTCTACGATCCACAATACACTTGGATGAATGGCTTGATAATTTCAATGCCACCAACTTCATCATATTCAATTGGTGCAACATCTCACAACCCTGGACTACACTAAATTATTTGAAATTAATGTAAGACTCTAGCTTGGTCTGATCAAAAACCATTACAGAAAGGTCAGAAAATTCTTTTCCTTCTAGATCTTTTACCTTTCCGATAAAATGTGTCTCTTTCTCAGTAGTTAAAAATTCAAAGACGTGTACCTTTATCTTTGAAGTGTCAAAACCGTGTTCTCTCAAGTATATCGCTATCTCGGATTGCATAAAGTGCTTTGAGGGCTCTTTTGGCCAGGGTCTTGGCACAAGTATTACACTGAATCCATCAATGAGTGCCTTTTGAAGCTCAAGTTTCTTTTCCTCTATGCTTGTAGAAATGTGCATAGTGATGACCTTGCTTTTGTCTGTAGGTACTCTTGCCTTTGATGCTGCAACTTGTGTAGAACTAATTCCTGGAACAATCTGTACATCTCCAAATATCTCAATTAGTCTGTCCACCACTTCAGATTCTGAGAAGTTTACATCTCCTGTAAATGGAACAACACATGTCTTGTTTCCTAGGGTCTTTGAGACCTTTTGATATGCATCCTCCTGGTCTTTCATGGTGATTTCGTGTATCTCTTTATTTTTCAACAGAGCTTCTATCGTTTTGAGTGTGTATTTGTATCCAATAACAATATCAGAATTTAGCACTATTTCCTTTACTATTTCAGTTACATACTTTGGTGATCCTGGTCCTACACCAACGGCATAGACTTTTCCCATAAATGCCGTTTTGTAATGTTCAATATATTTCACTGATGTTATACGTGATTTATGAGAAATCATCCATGAAATAAAAGTCAGTTAATGATTAATTGAAATAAAAAATGCAAGATACAGTGTTTATTCTTTAGTTGTATCTGGTTTTGTTGTAGTTGTTTGTGGTTGTATTTTTTGTGAAAGTTTGTTTTTCTTAGTTTTCATGTAAAATACGATGGCACCGATTGCAGCTGCAACGATTCCTGCAATGATTAGTTCTGTATTGTTCATCGCAAATGGCACGTTTGAGTCGTATTAAGTCATTGTATTTCTTACCAAACATCATCCACCTCATCGAGTTCCTTGAATTCCTCAATTGGTTTCTCGCGCATCACTTTCAATCTAGCAATGTCTCTATCAAAGAACAGATCTATTGTCCAGTCAAGGAAAATTCTTACTTTTTTGTCCAAACGTGGTATCTTTGAAAGATAGATTGTTCTCCAAAGCAGCCAGGCAAAAAGTCCATGTAAATGAATGCCAAATATGCTTGCAATTGCACTTCGCTTTCCTATGACTGCCATTTGGCCCCTGGGTGTATAGACAAATTTTTCCTTTGGCTGATTTGTGATTATGGCATGAATATTTTTTGCAACAATTTTTGCTTCTGACTCTGCATTTTGTGCTGTTGGTGGAAGAGGCCTATTTGTTTTGGAATCCATAATGTAACAACAATCTCCTACTGCAAAAACTTCAGGAAAATCACTGGCTTGGAGAAATTCATCTACTACAATTCCGCCTCTGTTTGTTTTGAAGACAGATTTTTTTATGATGTCCACCGGTGTAACACCTGCAGTCCATACCAAAGTTCTTGTCTGTATTGCGTTTACTGAAAATTGATCACTAGGATCTTTTGTAGACGGAGTTGCATCCTCGATTAGAACCTCCTCGCCTGAAAAGCTAGAAAGTTTTGTACTTACCTTAACTTCTATACCACGTTGATGGAGTTTTTCCAAAGCAAATTTTGCAAGCTTTTCATTAAAACCTGGGAGTATGGCACCAAGTGCCTCAAGAACAATAACTCTGATGTCAGTCTTTTCAATATTAGGATAATATTTTCTAGCATCATGTAGCAAGTCCATCAACTCTCCTGCAGTTTCTATACCTGCAAACCCTCCTCCCACAATTACAAAGGTAAGCAAGCTTTTCTTGAGAATTGAATTGACTTCATTGTCTGCCTGCTCAAGCATGTCTATTGCTCTGTTTCGCAGAACAACTGCATCATTGAGAGTCTTCATTGAATAAGCTAATTTTGCCAACTGGTCCATCCCAAAGAAATTTGTCTGCCCGCCGATGGCAAGAACGAGATAGTCATAAGCTAGTAAAATTCCGCGTTTTTCTTTTGTACCGCTAAGAGTTACTGTTTTTCCATGGGGGTCAATGGTTTTGACTTCGGCCTCGTAAAACTTGGTCTTTTTCAGCAGGGTTCTAACTGGAATTACAATATGTCTTGTTTCAATAGTTCCGGAGGCTACCTGGGGCAACATTGGTGTAAACAAGAAAAAATTATCCCCACTTACCAGGGTAATTTGTACATCATTTTCATTTGGAAAATAGGATTCCAGTTTTCTAACGCATTCTATACCTGCAAATCCCCCGCCTAAAACAAGAATCCTTTTGATTTCTGACATTGTATTGATCTAATGTTATAGGCTGAGATAAAAAAGGGTAGTAATGATTCTCACGAGTATACAGCTTAACATTTGTGCGAAAGGTAAAATATGCTGATTTATGAAACTTAGGATATGAAGAAAGAATACATTGTTGTACGAATAGACGCATCACCAGATGGAGCTCCATATGTGGTAGTCTCACTTTCTACATCCAAGGATTTTAGAGAACAAAGCACCCCAATGTCCCCGTTTGGCGCTGGAGGAGTTATGGGTTTTACAAACATGGATGACATGATGAAAAACCTCAACAAAATGCTCTCTGGAGGCATGGGTCAAGCAGGTTCTACAACCTCAATCAAGCTTGATATGCACGAATACAAGGAACTGAATCTTGCAGTAGGAGACAAGGTCTACCTAGAAATGTCAAAAGCAGAGGCTACTGGCGTTTAAAAAATATTAACGCGAAATTTCTCTTCTTAAAATTTGATATGCTCTTGCAGCATCTTTTTCATACAATACTGCCACTATGTGATCCTGTCCGAAAAACGCATTAAAGAGCTCGATTCCGTTATCATGTAGAATCTCAGATACGTATGAAACCACGTCAGAGCTGCGTTCTGATTCGGGAATGTGTATTGTTATCTTTGCCAATCCATCTTGAAAAAAATTCCTATGTGATGAAAAAGATTCTACAATTTTTCTTACATCACTAATGTCCTCAGTCAAGAATCTAAAAGAATTGGTAGAACGGAAAAATTCGTAATCTGGATCGATCTTCATGAATCTATCCATCAAAGCAACAATGTCTGTCATGTCAAAACCATCTGTGGAAAATTTTATGTCTACAATTCCATCAGTCAGGGAAAGTCTTGCATTTTTTAGTACTGTTTCATTTTGCATGTCATCTTTTTTTTCAAAAGAGTCTGCATACCTTTTGATTGCAACCACAATTGTATTGGGGTTTACAGGACCTCCAACCTGGGACTCGACTTCCTTTTGGAGTTTTATTGCAAGTGATGTATAATTAATCAAGCCCATTTTGATGCAGTCGTAAATGGCTCTGTTTTTTGTAATTATCTCTCTGACTGCATCAGGAACCGAAAGGCTTGGGGTTCGCATGGGAGTAAGTTATACTAATAATTATATTAATTTATGTAATGGAACAACCCACTATTTCATAATACTTATATAATGTCATACCTATTACATAGTATGCATAACTATGACATGGATGACTGGGACGAGTTTGACAATGTCTTCCAAAAAATGATGCGACCTTTCAAGGGACTGGACGAAATTTGGAACAACATCACCAGCTCTGAGAATGCACAGACATTTGGTCCTTACTTCTATGGGTATACCATGACTGTAGGACCTGATGGAAAACCTGTGGTCAAAGAATATGGAAATGTTCAACCAGGTCTTCTCCAAAAATCAGAGACAAGAGAACCGTTTGTAGATGTTATCGTAGATAACAAAGAAAAGGTTCTCAAAATTGTTGCTGAAATGCCGGGAGTAGAAAAGAAAGACATCAAGATCGAAGTAGTAGGAAAATCTGTAAATCTTGATGCAGAAAATGGTGATAAAAAATACCATACCCAAGTCCCAATAAAACAAAAGGTTGACGAAGATTCTGTCAAGGCAACTTATTCAAACGGAATCTTGGAAGTAAAGTTCAAACTCAAAGAAGACGATCG
>CAMLDG010000038.1 GCA_946478655.1 uncultured Nitrosotalea sp. | reverse complement strand
TGATGCCTCAAGGCCTGCTGCACCTGACCAGTTTCGAAAACCTGCTTGAAACCTAGCAGGCATTTCTTTGTGTGCAATCTTGTCTTCATGAAATATGGCAGACTCTCCACCAATCTGGAGTGGCTCAATTAGCTCGCTTGAATCTTTTCTGCAATAAAAGATGCCCATCCCCATTGGACCACACAACCACTTGGAGCCGTTAAAGGACATGAAATTACAATTGATCTTGTTTACATCTACATCACTGATACAGCCAACAGTCTGGGCTGCATCAACAAAATATGGTATATTTTTTTCTGAAAGTATCTTGCCAATTTCTTCTACAGGAACTATTGCACCAGTGTTAAACAGTGCATGGCTTAGAGAAACAAGTCCTGTGTTTTTGTCAATTGTATCTGCAAAAACATTTGGTTCAAAATAACCTGTCTCATTTATTGGCAAATTTCTTAATTCGACTCTTTGACCGGCTCTGACCCATGGATAGTGATTTGCTGGATGCTCATGATTTGAGCCACGTATTACAATATTGGAATTGGGAGCAAGTTTCAATCCGTTTGCTACAAAGTTTATTCCATCCGTAACACTCTGGGTCAGTACCACCTCTTCAGGCCTGCATTTTATCAGCCCTGAAATTTCTTTTCGTAGGTTTGCAAGTCTCTCCCTCACATAATTGTCAGAGGCCTCTGAATCTGGACCAAGTTCGTTGTACTTTACAAGAAAATCATTCATTGCTGCTATGCTTGACCTTGGCATCCTGGAAGTGGAGGCATTGTTTAGGTAGATTCTTTCTTTGTATGGAAAATCTTGGGAATAATCTAAATTCATTATTATATTACAACCTACTAGTCTTTTGCATTGTTTAAAAATCCTAGCGATGATACCCAACCAAAATTAAATTTGCAAACAATGTTGGAGCAAAATCTAATCAATTCTGTGTTTTATCCTGATCCATTTCTAAAAGCTGGATTTATCTCAAAACTAGTCCAAGATACAAAACTTGAAGTCTTGTACTTGGATCTTGACTTGCTATATAGCGGGTACGTGGTTTCAGGGATACTTGCTGCTGAAAAAAATGTAACACTCTTCCAACCGACTAGTGATACCTTGTATCAGATGATAAAAGAGATCCTAGTAAAGGCAAGTCTATCTCAAACCATAGTTGTTGTGGATTCACTAAATGGACTCTACAATATCTTGAATCAAAAAAAGAACCTTGGCAAGACTGTCATGTCTATCATGATGTTGCTTGCAAGCATAACAAGGATGACCAAATCATATCTTGTTGTTACAAGTATGGTCAGATACAAAAAAGAGGAAGGCTGGATCTTGTCACCTACGGGAAAACGCCTAGTTGAAACAAAAAATAGTAAAAAAATCCTTCTTGAATATGGAAAAGAAGGTATCGTACTGAGCATGCCTAGTGACTCTTGCAAACTTGTTATACCTTCAAATCTGATTCCGCTAGTCTAGTCTTTTTATGATATGATACCCAAACTGGGTTTTTACAATCTCTGAGACTTGACCTTTTTCTAATGCAAAAGCAGCTTTTTCAAATTCTGACACCATTGCACCTCTTGAAAAAAATCCAAGATCTCCGCCCCTCTTTTTTGAAACATCCAAAGAATATTCTTTGGCAAGGTTTGCAAAGCTTTCACCTTTTGAAATTCTTGTCTTAAGATCTTGGGCCACACTTAGCTTTTCAACCAAGATATGTGCACAGTGAATTTTACTTCCCATGATTTCTTGATTGGCAATAAATTATAAAAAAACGTCGGTTCCAATAATTGTCATTCTAAAGTTTTGGAATGAGCCGATCTAAAATTAACGGTGTTATAAAATTGCCAAACGCCGTTATAACAAGCCATTTTTCAGCAAGTTATATTAAGATCTTTTTCAAAAGAACTTCCATGCCAGTTGGAATTATTCCAGATATAGGCGAACAAATGTGCATAGGATGTGCACTCTGTGTAGAGATTTGTACATCACTAGGCCCAGACGTATTAAGAGTAAAACCAGTAGAAGGCTGGAAGAGAGGTAAAGCATTTGTATTTTATCCAGAAAGATGCATTTCAGATGGTGCATGCATAGGTGTATGCCCAACAAAGGCAATCTTCTGGATGAGACCAATGGACTTTACTCCAGGTCAACCAGTACCACTCTATAGAAACTCTGTGTTCGTAAAAGGTTGGACTGAACTAATCGATTAAGTCCGCAAAAACAATTCTCTTTTTCTTATTTTTCTTTCTAGACGTAGTTTTCTACATATATGGTACCGTCTACCATAATATCTTATGAGCAAACCAGGAAACATCTGGCGAAGAGTACACGGCAAAATTACAAAAAAACCCACAAACTTTAGCTGGCTGATAAATGACAAGTTAGCTGGCAGCGGAATGCCAACCTCTGTTTCTGAAATAGATTGGATACTAAAACAAGGAGTAAAATCAATTGTCACAATGACAGAAGACTCACTTCCAGAATCTTGGGTAGCGAATGTAAAGTATCTCCATGTGCCA
Source organism: uncultured Nitrosotalea sp. (assembly GCA_946478655.1). Next base: position 3,039 of record CAMLDG010000038.1, on the reverse strand, counting down.
ACGGAGGACTACTCTGCACCTGACATGGAACAAATTGACGAAGCAGTTGAGTTTATCCGAAATAGAATTGAAAGCAATGAGCCTGTCATGGTTCACTGTGCAGCAGGTCTTGGAAGAGCTGGCACAATTCTTGCTTGTTATCTTGTAAAATATGAAAAAATCTCGGCAAAAATTGCCATACAAAAAGTACGAAAAGAAAGACCTGGTTCTATCCAGTCTGAATCACAAGAAATAGCAATTGGGCTATACTACAAATTCCTAAACAAGTAAGTTTACTCTGGTATGGATGTAGTTACCATTTTGCCGTCTTCAAGCTTGATAAACAAAAACCTGTTATCCTTGAAGATCAAAGTTACTTCGCCATTTTTCTCTTCTACTTCAAGCAGTTCTTGTCCTCTAAGTCCATCGAATTTTGCCATATCGATCCACCAATAATTCCGTTTATATCTCTTATTTGGTAACTTCGATCTCGATTTCTTTAGAGTGTGCAGTTTCATCAAATTGGTCTGCATAATCGTGTTTGTACCAAGAGACGTAAACTTCGGCTCCTATCTTGTGCTTACCAACTCCAAGCTCTGATGCATTGAATTGTATTTTTTCATCAAAGTCAAGAAATAGCTGTTGGGCTTCGGATTGGCTATTTGGAATAGATGGTTCGAAATTCTTTGATATCTGTACCCAGACCTTCTTCTCTCCCATCTGAGTCAGCTTAGGGTTTCGAGTCCAAAAAAGGGCAACTTTCTTGTACGTATCTAGGGGCTTGCCAATCTCCTTCTTTCGGAGTCCACCGGTGTGGAGCTTTACTCCGTATTTCAGCTTGAAGGTGTTGTCATGATTATTGTAAGCTTTTTCCCAATTTTTCTCATTGAAGGCTTCCCTGATGGCTCCTGTAATAGAAAATTTTACATTTATTGTAATGCTGTCTTCTATTCTTGGCTTATCGGAGGATTTCCCTAAAGAGACTCCGCTTATTGCGTTTTTATCACTAGTCAACTATTGGGGATGGTTTATATCCTCAATAAGTATTTTTTTGACTTACATGGATGTTCTACTGAAAAAATCTTCTCCAAAGGAGGTTCAATTGGACATAGTAAAATCCGACATCAGCACTCTCTATATAGTACAATATGAGATGCTCAAGGATCCTACTGTAGAGTTTGCAGGTGTAGTCTTGAAACATCCTCTTACCAAACAACTTGCAATGCGAGTAAACACTTCAAAAGGAAATCCAATCAAGGAAATCGAAAAGGCAACAAAGACTGCCATTGAATATACAGATGAATTAAAGAAAGCAATTTTTTCTAAAATTAAAGGTGTCTAAATGAAATTCTGTCCCAAGTGTCAGGCACGGCTAAAGATAGATAGCTCTGACTCTGAATTTGTATGCCCCAAATGTGGATACAGTGAGAAAGGCAGCAAGGTCACAAAACAAGTCAAAAATGAAGGCAGTTCAAATCTTAATGTACTAGACGAAAAAGAAAAAGCAGAAGCAATGCCAACAATCAAAATTGATTGCGAAAAATGTGGAAATAATGAAGCAGTTTGGTGGATGCTTCAAACAAGAAGTGCAGATGAACCGACCACCCAATTTTACCGATGCGTCAAGTGCAGCTATACTTGGCGAAACTACGCATAAAGATTTAACTTGGATATTCTAGAGATGTGAATGGATTGGTATTTTCTGCAAAGACTGGTGGCTCTGAAGAATGGAAGGCAGTAATTTCTGCTATATCGACCCTAGTTGAAGAAGCTACATTCGAAGCTACTGGTGAAGGAATTGCTTTTCGAGGAATGGATCCATCACATGTGGCACTAATTGATATTGCTTGGCCTAATTCTGCATTTGAAAAATATGTTTGCGATTCAGATGTAAAGTTTGGAGTAAGAATAGACGAGTTTTCAAAGTTAATCAAAAGAGCTGATAAAAAAGACAATATAGAAATCAGCATTTCTGAAGACAAGCTTTTGCTTGTTACTATAGGTAAAAATAAAAAATACAAGATGCGATTGATTGAAAGTTCTGCAACTGATACTCCGCTTCCAAAAATTACCTATAATGCCAAAGTGGGTGTAACATCTGCAGAATTTGATAAAATACTTGGCGACATTCAGGTTGTTTCAGAATATTTATCCATTAATGCCAATCCTACAAAGGCAGAATTTTCAGGACGTGGTGACTCTGGTGAGGCAATCATCACACTAGAAAAAGGAATGCCAGAGATGCCAGAGATTGAAGTAAAAGAAGACAGCAACGCAACCTATAGCCTGGAATATCTCAATAGTATAGTCAAAGCAATAGGTACCGTTGCAGGTACAGTAGTTTGTGAATATTCAAGTAAAATGCCACTTAGGCTAGAATTTAAGGTAGCCAACATTGGCAGGATTCACTTTTACCTTGCTCCTAGAGTAGAGAGTTAAAAGATTTTAAGGATAATAGGGCGAGGTTATACTGATTTGAAACTTGTTCTAAAATTTGGCGGAACTTCTGTTTCCTCTCCGCAAAATATACGAAACGTTGCAACCATGATAAAGAAACTAACAAAGGAACACAAAATCATTCCAGTGTTTTCTGCAATAAGCGGAGTCACAGACGATTTAATCAGAATAACAAATTTGATCCAGAACAGAAACAAGGAAGGTGCAAGCTTGATTGCAAAGAAAATAATCAAGATGCACACTGATATTGCAAATCAATGTGTCAAAAATCCCAAAATAAAAAAAGACTTGCTAAACAAGATGAAATCTGACCTTGATGAATTCCAGGATCTCTTACATGGAATGTTATTGCTTGGAGAAGTGACACCACGATCTTCTGACTATATGATCTCATTTGGTGAAAGACTATCCATCAACTTGGTGGCATTTACGCTAAATGAACTAGGCATAAAGGCAGTGCCTCTCACAGGAAAGGACGTAGGAATAGTTACAGACTCTAATTTTGGAGGTGCCAAGCCATTAATGGACACAACGCGTCTGCATGTATCTCAGACAATAGAAAATCTTCTGCAAAAGAAAACCATGCCAGTAATTGGTGGATTT
>CAMLDG010000037.1 GCA_946478655.1 uncultured Nitrosotalea sp. | reverse complement strand
CAAGATTGGCAAATAGTTGAGTCTTCCATCCTCCAGTCATGCGTATGGAATAGGATTGATTGCAGTTATTGTAGGTGCTGCTATCGGTGTTTCATATTACCAACTTTACTTTATACCAGAACTTAATGCAAAGCCAATAATTCCAGAAAAAATTCTCAAACCAGGTGACACTACAACAATAATTATTGTTCCTGGGGCAGAGAACCAAGCACAAGAACAAAACTTTACCCCCAAGACCACCAAGGCTCAACTTGGTGTGAATAATCTGGTAGTTTGGAAGAATACGGGTGAAACTGCTCACACAGTAACACCTGACAAGCCGTTCAAGGACCAATTTAGTGGGGACTTTGGCTCTCCTGGAGTTATCAAACCAGGTGCAAGCTATCAATTTGTCTTTACACAAGAAGCAGTTATACCATATCACTGTGAACCTCATCCTTGGATGAAGGGACAGATAACCATAGAACACGGCGCTTTAACATCATAAAAATTACAAAATCTAGGGTATTAACTTCCCAAAAACAACATCGCTTTCGATCTCTTTATGCTCCTGTATTATCGATGCTCTAAATTTTATCTCATGAATCTCTTTTGGCTCAAATTCTATGGAAGCTGTAAACTCTACTGAATTTTGCTGCATGTCATTTTTGTTGATAAACAATCTTGAGAGATTCTGTGATATGGATTTGTTATTGTATGATTTATACACTATCAGTTGATTAGAGCCTAGGATTTGGGCATTTACTACCACACCATCATATCTTCCTGAATAATTTACTTGGATCTTTCCTTTTATTATTTCACTACGCTTGAAAGTTGTGTTTTCTAATTTCAACTCAATGTCTTTCATATTCTATCTTGATCTTTAGGTGAAGATAATTAAATTATTGGAACCTGTGTAATATTTTTTCTTTGTATTATCTAGAAAGCGGGCCCGAAGGGCTTCGATCCCTTGACCACTGGATTAGAAGTCCAGCACTCTATCCAAGCTGAGCTACAGGCCCAAATACCGGGCAATTAGTAGCCATATTAAGGGTTTTTACAACCAATTTTTTTTGTTAAGATCCCTTTCCATCTTGAAGAGAAATTGTTGTGAATAACCTGCATATGGACCAAAATATTCTAAAATTTCACCATGAAGTTTTTCATATTTTTTTTCTGTCACAGGTTTTTCTGTAACATTATCAAAAAACTTTTTGTAATATTTCAACAAAATTCTTTGTGTCCACCTATCAATTGGAAATGCTTCCATTTTGTCAAGAGAAAATAACGCAATGCAATCTGCTACCTTGTTACCTATTCCACGAATTTTTTTCAGAGATTCTAAAGTAGTATGATAATCTGCTTTCTTTAATAATGCAAAATCAATCTTTCCTGATTCCACTGCTTGGGCTGCCTCTTTGACATATTTTGCTCTAAATCCAAGTTTGCACTCGATCAGATCTCCCATTGATGCATTTGCAAGCGTCTCAGCTTTTGGAAATGTAGCCAATTCATATCCCTCGAATCTCTTCCTGGCGCCAAACTTTTTGCACAAATTTTCTAACATTGACTTGATATTTTGTATGGATGAATTTGAAGAGCAGATAAAAGATATGTAGCATTGAAACGGATCTTGTCTTATCAATCTCAACCCTGGAGACTGTTTTACTGCACCTGCTACTATCTTGTCTCTACTAATGTCTAATAATATTTTTTTTAGGTTATCATCTGATCTAAAAAAATTATCTATGTTACCGGATGATGATTTAACACTAAACGGTGATTGATTCAAAACGAGAAGATCTTGACCATCTATTCCAATCCATTGATCTTTAATTTTATTCCAGAGGAAAACCTGTCCGCTGTTAATTGTAGTTTCTATGTTTATTGCGGTAAATGTCTTCTGCATGTTATACGTTTATTGTTTCACCAGCTTCTGGTGCATGAGCATCAAACCCAAACTTTTCATGTATCTCGCCTGCAAACTTTGTACAAGAGTCGCTGTCTCCATGAACAGTGAGAACCTTAGGATTGCCCTTGATTTTTTTCATCATCTCAAAAAGAGAATTTCTATCAGCATGTCCTGAAAATTCAAACTGTCTTACTTCTGCTTCACACTTGAACTCTTTTCCTCTCATGCCGACTCTACCTGTGTCCAAAAGTTTTCTTCCCGGTGTTCCCTCTCCTTGATATGATACCAATGCAATACCATTTTTCTTGTCTGCTGCCAAGTGTTGTAAATAAAATACTGCAGAACCACCTACTAGCATACCTGCAGGTGAAATTATGACAGATGGTTCATCTAATGCCCTCTTTCGTTCTTTTTCTCCCTTTATCCATATTGCTTGATGAACAGCATCGGAAAAGATTTTTGGATCACGTAGATATTCTGGATAGTTCAACATTATCTCATTTACCTTAACAGCCATACCGTCCATTACAATTCTATGTTTGAATCCTGCATTCTTTAGGACACATGCAATCTCCTGTGATCTTTCTACTGAAAAAGCAGGCACAAATAACGAGCCTTTTCTATCTAGTACTTCATATGCAAATTCCATGAATTTTTCTTCTGATTCATTTCGGGGCATCTGGTTTGTTTGGGAATAAGTACTCTCTGTAATGATCAAATCAATCTCTCCAAAATCAAGATCAGCATCTCTCAGCATTCTCGATCCTCTTGGATTGATATCTGCAGTGTAAAACAACCTCTTATTTTCAGATTCTACTAGAACTGATGCACCGCCTAAAACATGGCCTGATTCAAGTAGTTGAAAAGATGCATTTCCTCGTTCCACCTTTTCTTTGTATTTTATCTCTCTTGAATGCATCATCATCTTTGAAACACTGGCAAAATCATATGGTAGCTGACTTTTCTGAATTCTGAGCATATCTTCAATTAATAATCTTGAAAGGTCAAATGTTGGGGGGGTGGCATATACATCAGTACTGCCATTTACAAAGAGTGATGGCATGTTCCCTGAATGATCCAAGTGAGCATGAGTTATGATGGCAGCATTAATTTCGTGTGGGTTGACCGAAATTGGATATAATGACTCCTTTTTTAGCTCTACTCCATAGTCTAATAGAAAACTAGCCCCGTCACAATTAACTTGGAAAGCTGATCTACCCACTTCCCTGGCTGCCCCCAATACTCTTACTTGCAAGAATTCAAAACTTTGCCAAAGGACTTTTAAATCTTTAGCACTTGATCTTGGTCTGATCTGTTATGTATCTTGCATAATTTACAAAAGACTTAATTAGATCAAAAAAAAATGATCCGAGTATGGGTAGAACTTTTGAACAATGGTGGAGTACAATCCCAAAAGACCTCAGAGACAAAGTTCGAAGAGGCGATGAAGGAAACAAACCATTATTGAATCAAATAAACTGGATTTGGGTTCACAATATGATGAATCAGAAAGGAGATCTAAATCCTACATCTGCGGAATTGCTTGACTGGGTAACATCAGGCCAGATTGAAGCAATGCGCCAAATAAAGAAGTAAAAATATCATTTATACTTTCTTTTTGTTTTTCTTTTCTTTTTGAAATTGAAATAATTCTATAACTCCGTTATAGATTTTGCAGATCATTTAAATAGCAAACGATGAAAGATCAAAAACAGAATGCCAATCGCAATTCTTCCAGACGTTGATGAACAGAGATGTATAGGTTGTGCACTATGTGTAGAAATCTGTACTTCTCTTGGCCCAGACGTTCTTCGTGTAAAACCAGTAGATGGTTGGAAGAGAGGTAAAGCATTTGTATTTTATCCAGAAAGATGCATCTCAGACGGAGCATGCATTGGAGTTTGCCCAACAAAAGCAATCTTCTGGATGAGACCAATGACTTACACTCCAGGTCAACCAGTACCTCTACACAAGAACGGTATATTCGTAAAAGGCTGGGCAGAAGACGCCGCACTATAAAAGCGGAATCTATCTTCTTTTTTATTATTTTTTAGTATTGAAAAATCTTAATTTTATTTTCATTCCCTTGGAATGGAACTTTAAAAATTCATCTTTCATTGCATAGATGTTTTTGAATTTATTGTGTTTGAGAAACATGTTCCAAGTCTTGGCAAATTCTGGAAACTCGTCATGATCATAATCTGTGTCAGATATTACATAGTGAGCCGCAGGATAAACATCTGATAATTCTACTGGTATTATTCCAAGATATGGGTTGTATTGGCAAAACTGTACATCATCAAGTTTTGTAGTGAATTTCTTTTTCAGGTTGTTATATTCTGATGACGCGTAAAATGGTCTTACTCCACCATCTGGGACGATTACTAGGGTCTTCTTTTTTGTCCTAAATTTACGTACAAGCAAATGAAATCTCAAAACTTCAGGTCTGAATTGATCCTCTTTTGAGAATAGAAACACTGCATTATCCTTGTATCTGGGAGTAGTTTCTGTGAAAAACGATGTATTTTTGGTAAAAACTGGTATGCTCTCAAATAATTTAGGATGGGCACGCGCCTTTCTTATGGTGTATTCCCATAGTCGTCCCTCATGAATGGCCTCCTTTACCCTGTCCACTTCGGCCTTTATGGCATACAGATTATGAAGTGCAATTTTGTTAGTTCTTTCCTCTTTGTCTAGAGATGACATCTCCTTTGGTTTTATTCTGGTACATATTTCGCAGTTGCAGGAAAAATATGCTACTTCTGAAATGTGTGCAGTGCCATCTTCCATGATGTATCTATCATGTTTTGCATACAGCATGTATGATGCAGAATCAAAGGTATCACAACCAAGGGATACTGCAAGTGGTATTGTAAGTGGATGTCCTGCCCCAAACAAATGAAGCGGGATGGAATCTGGAATGTTCTTCTTTGCAGTCATTATCATTTTGGCAAGTAATTTGTATTCATATGATTCCATAAACTCCACTGGACTGCCTAATGCTAACATCTGAAAACCTGAATCAATGAGTGCCTTTGTTGATTTTTTGACTAGATCAGAATGTTCGCTACCCTGAATTGGCCCAACCCAAATCTGTCCATTGTCATCTCTTGTGTCCAATGTCTCTTTTGAGACTCGCAGTGTATGCTGTACATACTCTATTGCTTTCTTTTTTGATAGTCCAAGTCCTGTTGGACGATCAAGAGGAATTGCAATATCTGTCTTTATTCCTTTTTCAAAGTCTGCAATTTTTTTATAATCAACATCAATATCGCCATATTCTAGTACTTGGTATCCTCCAGAGTCTGTCATTATTGCACCGTCATAATCAATTATCTTGTGAATGCCTTGTCTTATTGCCTCATCTCCATATCTCTTCAATGTTATGTATGCATTTGTTATGACTAGATCAAATCCCATCTCTCTTAATTTTTTGGCAGGAATTTTTTGCTTGACAGGATGAATTACTGGAACAAATGCAGGAGTCTCGATTTTACCATGGTTTGTATGAAGTATTCCTATCCTACCTGCCATATCTGATTTTTTTATCTCAAACATTTTACATTATAGCCAAATATGACGTAATTTGAATCTAGTATGGAAAGAATTTTTGCATGTCTCCTTTTTTGAGAACCATGTGCAGCCAATCTATTTTGTCTTCTTTTGTGCTTTTTCGCTTGTAAATTAATTCCACCTTCT
>CAMLDG010000036.1 GCA_946478655.1 uncultured Nitrosotalea sp. | reverse complement strand
GCATTTGTTACACTTGCAAAATCACTGCTCAGTGAGGTGGTCTCAATTGATATGGTTGCAGGACCCACTGAGCTTGCTATAATAGCGGATGTTACTGCAGATGCAGAACTTGTTGCACTTGATCTGATTTCTCAGGCAGAACACAGCCCTGATACCATGTGTTGTCTTATCACAAATTCTCCAAAACTAAAAGATTCCGTATTGAAATCATTACAGAAAAAAATTAAAACAATCAAGAGATCCTTGATTGTAAAAGAGAGTCTACAAAAAAATGGATTTATTGTCATGTGTAATACGGAGCAACAAATGATCGATTTTGCAAACAAACTAGCGCCTGAACATCTTGAAATAATCACAAAAAAACCGCAACAGTTAGCAAAGAAAATAAAATCTGCAGGACTGACACTAATAGGAAAGAATACTCCATCATCAGCTAGTGATTACTTGCTAGGATCAAATCACATACTTCCAACTAACAGATTTGGCAGAACTAGAGGTTCATTAGGAGTGCTGGATTACATGAAGATACAGACACAGGTAGAATCTTCAGAATCTGCATTAAAGAAAATTTCAAAATACATGAAAGCCTTGACTGAAGCAGAGGGCTTGCCAAATCACTATGAGGCAGTAAAGGGTAGATTGTCATGAAAAAAGGCTGGTTTGCAAAGGAATTAGACAAATATTCCAAACTTACAGGTTACAAAAAACCTGAAAAACACTCGAATGTGATAAAACTAGATTCAAATGAAAACTATGCAGTCTCTGACGATTTTCTCAAAAAAATGATAAACGATGCAAAAGAAAACATGGACGTCAGAGAGTATCCATTGGGAGGAACAGAAAGACTAGTCCAAGATATCTCAAAGTATGTAGGAATACCAAAAGAAATGATTGGAGTTGGGAATGGTTCTGATCAGATAATTGATCTTTTTCTAAGTAACTTTGTTTCTAAAGATACTAAAATACTGACATCTGATCCAACTTTTGGGTTCTTTGAGGAACGATGCAAACTTTATTCAATTCCTACAATAAAAATTCCATTTGACAAGAGCATGACTCTTAATCTGGAAAAATTCTTATCAAATTCCAAGAAAGCTAGTATTCTTTATCTTGATACACCAAACAATCCGACTGGATTTCAGTTTGAGAAAAGAGATCTTGAAAGGTTGATCCGTGAATTCAAGGGTCTTGTAATCATTGATGAAGCATACGTAGAATTTTCTGATTATTCTATTATAGATATGGCAAAAAAGATCAATAATCTTATCGTACTTAGGACCTTGTCTAAATCATTTGGATTGGCAGGACTACGAGTGGGATATTTTGTGGCTAATGCGCAGATAATTGATACATTCACAAGAGTGATCCAGTATCCTTACCCTCTGAATACATTAGCAATAGAAGTTGGCATACTGGCTCTACGACAATCAAAATATTTTACAGATGTTGCAAATCTTGTCAAGAAAGAACGTTCACGAATTATTGCTAATCTACAACAAATGAAGATATTTGAGGTATTTGATTCAAAAGCAAATTTTGTTCTCTTTGCTGCTGGAGGTTCCAGTCAACGAATCTACAAGGCACTAATTGAACAAGGCATATCAATAAAGAATCTCGGAAAAGTTGGCTCTCATGAGGGCTGTCTACGAGTCACAGTAGGTTCACAAGATATGAATTCCAAGTTTCTTACCGCCATACGGGATTTACTGAATTGACTCTAAAGGAAATACAAGAAGGGATCACAATAGATCCAACAAAAATTGAGAAAATAAAAAAATTAGATTCCATAGTATTTGACTGCGATGGAGTACTAATCGATGTGTCAAACTCTTATGATTTGGCCATAAAAAAAACTGTAGATTTTATCTTAAAAGAAATGACCCAAGTAAATGAATCAGGATTGGTGACAACAAAAATGATAGAAGGTTTCAAAGCTAGTGGTGGTTTTAATGACGAAATTGATGTTACATATGCATTGATACTGGCTATTGTTGCAGCAAAGAAAAGAAACCAACCCTTCTCCGAATTCATACTACAAGTAATTGAAAATGCAGATCATAGCGGAATAAAGTCTGTTGAGAAATACATGAATGCTATTAATGCTGATGTTTCTGACATTAGAAAAAAATTATCATATCCAGGTAAAAAATTCCAAAATCCATTATCCTCAATATTTGATGAAATATTTTATGGTTCTGAGTTGTATCAAAAACTATACAAGAGAAACTCAGAGTTTTTTCATGGTCTTGGATTGATTGAAAATGATGTTGTGATTTTGAATAAAGATCTTGTTACAAAACTACATGGTAGATTTGGAAAGAAAATTGCTATTGTAACAGGCAGGGGACATTTATCTGCAAAACACTCTCTCAAGGACTTGTTCCAAGAATTTGATCTAGATAACTCGAAATTTCTAGAAGATGAACCACGTGAAATGGCAAAGCCAAATCCTCAATCTCTTATGTCGTCAATTAAAGGCATGAACGGAACTACCTCGCTATATGTGGGTGATTCCATGGAAGACTATCTAATGGCGCGTAAGGCTGATGAATCTGGCATATCCACAATATTTTGTGGTGTATATGGTACTAGTAATGATCCTAAAGCAAAAAAATCTCTATTTGAGAACAACCATGCTGATATTATAGTCCAATCAATAGATCTAATTCCGAAGACATTAAATCTGGTTGAGGCATAAACCCCTTCTCTACTCGGGGATTTTAATGAAATCTAGAAAAGCACACATCAATAGGAAAACTAAGGAAACCGAGGTACTAGTTGAGGTAAATCTGGATGGAACTGGGAAAATCTCTGTTAAGACAGGTTTGCCATTTCTTGATCACCTCATTGTATCTCTGTCAAAACATGCTATGCTAGATCTTAAACTGAATGCAAAGTCGATGGATGGAATAGATCATCACCTAATCGAGGATGCAGCAATAGCTCTAGGTAATGCAATGGATCAATCTCTGGGTAACAGATCTGGAATTGTAAGATTTGGTTATGCTTCAGTACCAATGGATGAATCGCTTGCAGAGGCATCCTTAGATCTTGTCAAAAGACAGTATCAAAGAATTGACTTGTCTATTAAGAGAAACCAGATAGAAGAAATCTCAAAAGAAGATCTGGAACACTTTTTCCGATCACTGGCTCAGAATCTAAACATCTGCATACACGTGTCTGTAAAATATGGAGACAATGATCATCACAAGATTGAGGCTGCGATAAAGGCATTTGCAGTGGCTTGGAGAACAGCTGCAGGTTATGATCACAAGCAAAAAGGAATACCAAGTACAAAAGGTGCCATGTAAATGGTCAAAGTGGCAATATTTGACTATGGAGCAGGAAACATATTCAGTCTCAAATCATCACTAGAAAAAAATAATGCAGAAGTAGATATCATAACTAGCCTCAGCAAGATAAATAATTATTCTGGATTACTTTTGCCTGGAGTAGGAAACTTTGATCCTGCAATAAAGAGTCTTCACACTTCAAAAATTGAATTCCAAGATTTGGTAAAGAATCAGATTCCTGTATTGGGTATATGCTTAGGCATGGAGATGTTCTTTGAGAAAAGCGAAGAAGGAAAACTTGGAGGACTAGGAGTTTTGGATGGCGAAGTTATACTTCTTCCAAACAAATTCAAGATTCCTCACATGGGCTGGAACAATCTTCAGATAAAAAAACCAAGTGTCTTGTTAGATGGAGTCAAGGAAGGTTCATGGGTTTATTTTGTTCATTCCTACAGAGTAAAACCGAAAAATGAAGAAATCATCAAGGCTGACTCTGATTATGGGATAAACGTGCCTGCCGTAATCGAAAATCACACATTATTTGGAACTCAATTTCATCCTGAAAAATCAAGCAAAGTTGGCTCTATTATGATCAAGAACTTTTTACGAGTGTGCAAAAAGTGAAAGTAATTCCTGCCATTGACATTATGGACAACAAAGTAGTACGACTAGTAAAGGGAGATCCAAAAAATAAAACTGTATACAGTTCTGACCCTGTTGGGATGGCAAAAAAATGGGAAAAAGCAGGTGCAGATATGCTTCATGTAGTAGATTTGGACGCCACACTTGGAACGGGTTCAAATCTTCAAACAATTAAAAAAATCACAGAATCGGTCTCTATACCTGTTGAGGCTGCAGGTGGCTTACGTACAAAGGAAATAATAGAAAATGCATTACAATTTTCTTCCAAGGTGGTACTTGGAACTATTGCTTTTAAAAATAAAGAGATCCTAGAAGAAGTCTCAAAGAAATTTGGAAAAGAAAGGATTGTGATATCTGCAGATCAGATGGGTGGCAAAATTGTGATAAGTGGATGGAAGGAAAGTACTGGAATAGAACTTATTCCAGGAATTGAAAATTTTGTAAGGCTTGGTTACTCTCAATTTCTCATAACCACTGTAGAAAGAGATGGAACACTACATGGTCCAGATCTTGAATCCTTGCAAAAATCATGTGACATAAAAAATGTAAATGTTATAGCAAGTGGAGGGATATCTAATTTGCAAGATATTGTAAATGTAAAAAAATGTGGTGCATCTGGGGTAATTCTAGGTAAGGCGTTATATGATGGAAAGATATCTGTAGAGGAGGTTAAGACACTAGCATGACTTTAACCAAGAGAGTAATTCCTTGCCTTGATGTTGATAATGGACGAGTAGTGAAGGGAATGCACTTTAAATCAATAAAAGATGCAGGTGACCCTGTCTTACTTGCGGAAAAATATAGTCACGAAGGTGCTGATGAACTAGTCTTTCTTGACATAACAGCTTCTGAACAACAAAGAGAGACAATCAAAAGTCTTGTACAAAAAGTAGCTCAAGTAATTGATATTCCATTTACTGTAGGTGGAGGTGTCAAGACCTTACAGGATGCAAGAGATATTCTTCTTAGTGGTGCTGACAAGGTTGCTATTAATACAGGAGCTGTGAAAAATCCTGGAATAATAACAAAATTGATGGAAATCTTTGGTAAACAATGTATTGTGATAGCCATGGACGTAAAACGCAATTATGAGATAAAAGATGACAGGCACATCTTCAAGTCTGATTCCAAAAAGTTTTGGTTCGAAGTCTACATTTATGGAGGAAAAACTCCCACCAATCTTGATGCAATAGAGTGGGCAAAAGAGGTGGAAAAACGTGGAGCAGGAGAGATTCTGTTAACAAGTATCGATATGGATGGAACAAAAGAAGGATATGATGTCCAGCTTATCAAAGAAATAGTAAATGCTGTAAACATACCTGTTGTAGCGTCAGGAGGATGCGGCAAACCTAAACACATGCTTGATGTCTTTTTACAAACTAATGTGGATGCTGCACTGGCTGCATCAATATTTCACTATCAAACTCATTCTGTAGATAGAGTAAAAGAATATCTCAAAGAAAATGGAGTTCCTGTTAGACTATAACAGAGAAATAGGGCTCTGATGCAAAAGGATGTTGTAATGAATAAAAAGATAAATGAAATTGATTTTGCAAAAAGTGATGGTCTCGTACCTGTAATTGTTCAGGATATTCACACTAAAGAAGTTCTAACTCTAGCATATGCAAATAAAGAATCTCTTGAACTTACACAAAAGACTGGTAACTCATGGTTTTGGAGCAGATCACGAAATAAATTGTGGATGAAAGGAGAGGAATCTGGAAATGTGCAAAAGGTTAAAGAAATATTGGTAGATTGTGACTCTGAT